>NZ_JBEYVW010000022.1:74308-155180 GCF_040644175.1 Streptomyces sp. NPDC047017
CCGGACGCCGGACGCCGGACGCCGGACGCCGGACGCCGGACGCCGGACGCCGGACGCCGGACGCCGGACGCCGGACGCCGGACGCCGGACGCCGGACGCCGGACCCGGTCTTCGGTATGTCGTCGGGCTGGCTGCTCGTCGACGGCCGGCCGCTCGCCGCGGCGACGGTGCTGTCCCATCCCGAGCAGTTGGAGCGGCTGAGCGAGTACTGCCCCGAGGCGGCGCCCACCGCCGTCCTCGGCGGAGATCCCTGCTACGACCGCATCCTCGCCGCACTCCCCCAGCGCGACCGCTTCCGCAGAGCCCTGGGCGTCGGGCCCGGACAGCGGCTGATCGTGGTCAACTCGACCTGGTCGGCGCGTTCCCTCTTCGGCGGCCCGCCCGGAGACCAGGACAGGACGACCGCAGACCAGGGCAGGACGACCGGAGTTCAGGGCAGGACAAAGGGCGCTGACGGCACCGAGACCGGCGACCTGCTGCCCTGGCTCCTGTCCCGCCTGGCCCGCGACCTGCCGGCCGACGAGTACCGGACCACGGCCGTACTCCACCCGAACATCTGGCACGGCCACGGCCCCGGCCAGGTCCGGGCATGGCTGGACCACGCCCGGCAGGCCGGCCTGGACCTCATCCCGCCCCTGGACGGCTGGCGCCAGGCGCTGATAGCGGCCGACTGCGTCATAGGGGACCACGGCAGCGTGACGTACTACGCCGCGTCCATCGGCGTCCCCGTCCTCCTCGGCGCGTTCCCCGAGGAAACCCTCGACCCGCACTCCCCCGTCGCCGCCCTCGTCCGCGCCGCTCCACGGCTCGTCCGGCACGGCGGCCCGGGCGGCCTGCGGGCACAGATCGACCAGGTGATCGCCTCGCACGACCCCGGCCGGTACCGGGAACTGGCGGCGCAGACCACCTCCTCCCCCGGCGAGTCGGGCACGCTGCTGCGCCGCCTCTTCTACCGCCTCATGGACCTCAC
Source organism: Streptomyces sp. NPDC047017 (assembly GCF_040644175.1). Taxonomy (NCBI): domain Bacteria; kingdom Bacillati; phylum Actinomycetota; class Actinomycetes; order Kitasatosporales; family Streptomycetaceae; genus Streptomyces; species Streptomyces sp. NPDC047017. The sequence continues at coordinate 75,279 of NZ_JBEYVW010000022.1, forward strand.
CGAGCCCGACGACCGCCCGGCGCTGCTCGACCCGCTGCCCCTGCCGCCGTACACCCCGGCCCGGCGCACCGCACCGATACGCGCGCTGACGCGGGTGCTCGCCGGAACTCCACCGGAGATCACGGTGATCCGCCGGACCACCGACGAGGACGCGCCCGAGCCCACGACGGCCGGTCGCGCGACGGCCGAACCCGCGACAGCCGGTCTCACGACGTCCGAGCCCACGACAGCCAAGGCCGTCCCGGACGCCGCCCACACCGTGGTCGACGAGGACACCCCGCACATCAGCCGACTGCGCATCGCCGACGTCGTCGTACGCCACGCACCCGCCGACGACCCGCGGGTCGGCCCGCCGAGCGCCTGGACGACGGAGACGCTCACCCGGTACCCGTACTGCGCTCTGGCCGTCTACGTGGACGGCACCGACACCTGCGCCGTCCGCACCCGCGAGGGCACCCTCCTGCGACTGACCGCGCGGCCGGGCCCGGACGGCAGGCCCGACCTGTGCGATCCGGCCGCCTACGCGTCCGCGCTGTACGCCTGGACGTCCGGAGGCAGGCCCCTGGCCGAGGCCGCCCCCGAGATCGTCGTACGCACCGGGCGGACGGCCCATCACGTCCGCGTCGAGCATCTGGCACCGCCTCCGCCGCACCAGGACCAGGACCAGGACCAGGACCAAGACCAAGGCTCAGGGCTTGCCTGACAGTCCCTGGACGGGGATCAGCCCCCCGCCCCGTCCGGCCCATCCGACCCGTCCGCCCCATCCGACCTGTCCGACCTGGCCAGCCCATCCGACCTGTCCGGCCCATCCGACCTGTCCGGCCCATCCGACCTGTCCGGCCCATCCGGCTCGGCCAGCAGAGCCCGCACCCGGGTCAGGGCGAGCCGGTCACCCCCTTGCTCGTACAGCAGCGCGGCGGCCCGCAGGTCCTCCTGCTCCTCCTCCGGTTCGCCCGCGCGCTGATGGCAGCGGGCGCGCAGCTCCAGGGCGAGGGCGAGCTGCGGTTCCGCGCCCTCGCCGGTCATCGTGTCGACCGCCTTGTCCAGGCAGACCAGGGCCAGGTGCGTGTCCCCGGCCTCCAGGTGCGTCTCTCCGAGGCTCATGTAGACGCGGCCCTCGTTGTAGCGGTCGCCGCCGTCCGGCAGCTCGCGGAACTGCACGAGCGCGGCGTTGAGCCGGCCGACCGCCTCCGCGAAGCGCCCCTGCCTGGCCTGCGCGCGCCCGGTGTGGTGGTCCAGCAGGGCGCGGGCGCGCGGCAGGTCCTTCCAGCCCTCCTCGCCCTGCCCGATCCGGGCGAGGACGCCACCGGCCCGCTCGAAGCACTGCTCGGCCTCGGCCCAGCGCCACTGCTTGAGGTGGAGCAGCCCGAGGGCCTCGACGGCGCTCGCCTGCCCGCGGTGGTGCCCGCAGGACTCGTCCGCGGCCGCCGCCTCCGTCAGGGCCTGCTCGGCTTCGGCGGCGCGCCCGAGTCCCATGTGGGCGAAGGCCAGTTGGACGAGCACCCGGCCCACGGCCCGCCGGTCGCCGAACTCGGCGGCGGCGCGCCGGGCGGCCGCGACGCCCAGCAGGTGCGTGTCGACCCACTGCTCGTGGAACCCGAGCCGCAGGTGCAGTCCCCACATCGCCTCGCACAACTGCCAGGCCAGATCGTCGAAACCGTGGTGGGCCGCCGCGCGGACGGCCGCGGCGAGGTTCTCCCGCTCCTGGCGCAGCTCGGCCAGCGCGCGCCTGCCGTCGGCGGGGTCGCGGTGCTCGGGCAGGCTGAGCGGGGCGTAGGCGGGACCGAGCCGCCAGCGGCCCGGCATGACCCGGAAGTCGGCGCCCGCCGCGAACCGCAGCTGCCCGACGGCCACCCGGCGCACGGCGGCGGCCATGCGGCCGTGCCCGTCCTCGGCGGCGGCGAGGTCGTGGGCGAGCGCCCGGGCCACGTCGTGGAACCGGTAGCGCTCCTCCGCCACCTCCTCCAGGAGATGCACATCGGCCAGCTGCTCCAGCAGCACGCGGGCCTCGGATTCACCGACGTCGGCCGCGTGCGCCGCGCACCGCACCGTCACCGTGGGCCAGGGCCACACCGCGATCGCCCGGTAGAGCGCGGCGCACCGGGGCGCCAGTTCGCGGTACGCGCCGTCGTGCGCGAGCCGTACCGGGTCGTCCTCGGGGGTGCCGTCCCGCATCGCCGCGCCCTCCCCGCCGTCGCCGGCGTCCCGCCCGGACAGCTGCCGCGCCACCCGCTCCCAGGCCAGGTGCTCCCGTACGGCCAGCCGCGCGCCCGTGGTGCACAGGGCGAGCGGGATTCCGCCGGTCCCCTCGGCCACGGCCCGTACGCCCGTCTCCGCGTCCGCCGTCCGCTCCTGGCCGACGATACGGGTGAGCAGGCGGACCGAGTCCTCGGTCGAGAGCGGCGGGAGGGTGAGGTGGCGGGCCCCGGTGGCGGCCACGAGCCGGTCGAGGCGGCGCCTGCTGGTCACCAGGACCAGGCAGTCCGGGGAGGCCGGGAGCAAGGGCATGACCTGGGCGTCCGAGTGGGCGTTGTCCAGGACGACCACCATGCGCCGCCCGGCCGTGCAGTCGCGGTAGAGGTCCCGCTGGCGGGCCTCGTCGCCCGACGCCATGGCGGACGGCACGCCGAGCCGGTCCAGGAAGCGGGCCAGCGCCTCGGACGGCGACAGCGCCGTGTCCGCCGAGTCACCGGCCAGGTCCACGTGGAGCGCGCCGTCCGGGAACCGTTCGAGCAGCAGGTGCGCGCAGTTGACCGCGGCGGCGGACTTGCCGATGCCGCCGGGTCCGGTGAGCACGACGACCGTCGGCGCGCCCTGCGGACGGCCGGTCTCCTCCAGCAGCCGCGTGACGGTCTCGGTCACGTCCTCGCGGTCCGTGAACACCGAGGTCACCGGCGGCAGCGTGCGCGGCGGCGCGACCCGCCCCGTCACGGCGGGCACCGCCCGGGGCCCCACCCACGCGGCCTCGTCGACCCACCGCGTCACCTCACGGGCGAACTCCGGTGAGCTGCACGCCAGTTCCGTCAGCCATAACGCGGCCGCCCGCTGCTCCGCCTCGGTCACGGGCAGCGTGGGAGCCGGACTCCCGCTCCCCCGGCCACCGGCGCCCACCGCCACGGGCTCCGGGCGCGCCCGGTTCAGCAGCCCGAACAGCGACTCCGAGGTCCGCCTGCCCATCTCCCCGCCCGCCCCGGACAAGGCCCCCGAGGCGACCGTACCGACGGCCTGCAGCACCACTCCCATGAAGGGTTCCACGCAAGACTCCCCCAACTCGCCCGCTGAGCCCGAGCCCGATCGTATCGATCAGCCGCGAGCCCAAGAAGCCCTTTCCCGCCAGGCCGTGTCGACGGCCGCCCGGCCGAGGCGGCAGAGGCGCTCGCCGCGCCCGGTGAGGCCATTGACCCGGTCGACCGACCGCCTGATCACCGACCCGATCGACTGACCTGATCGACCGACCGGCTACCAGGAGTCTCCTCGGACAGCCCCGTAAATCGAACACATAGACACAATTGGGCTGCTTATCCGATTTACTGTGTACCACTGCCGGGTGTACTGCACGATGGTTGTCGCGTCCAACTCAACCCCCCTCAGTAGTGCTGTTCATCAAGGAGAGCAAGTGGGAGCCCAAGCGCAGGATCGGCGACAGGTTCGGCAACTCCACAAGGCTGTTCCCAAAGCGCAGCACATGGTAGTCGGCCACGAACTGCGGCGGCTTCGCAAGGCCCGGGGCCTTTCCCAGAAGGAAGCAGCCGCATTGCTGGGACTCTCCACGTACGTCATGTCCCGCAACGAGACCGGCGAGACCCCGTGCAAGCCCCAGACCGTCCGCAAGGCCCTCCAGATCTACCGGGCGACGCCGGAAGAAGGGGCGTACCTCCTCGGGGTCCTGGAGAACGCCAGCCAACGTCGGTGGTGGCAGGAGCCTGAATGGCGGGGAGTGGTCAAGGAGAAGCTGCTCACCCTGGTGACGCTGGAGGAGGGGGCCAAGCTCATCCGGGTCTACGACCGCGACCGGGTGCCCGGGCTGCTCCAGACGGCCGACTACGCACGTGCCGCGATCCGGCTGGGGATGCCGGCGGCTCCTGGGGAGGAGGTCGAGAAGCGGGTGCAGTTCCGGCTGCAGCGCCAGGCGCGCTTCCGGGACTTCCAGTCGACGCAGTACCTGTGCCTGCTCGACGAGGTGACGCTGATCCGGGGCCTCGGAACCAGGGAGATCATGCGGGAACAGCTCGCCCACTTGGTCGAGCTGTCCGACGACCAGCGCTTCAGCCTGCACCTCGTCGAACTGTCGCGCCTGAACACACCGACAGGCATCGGGCAGACCATGTTGTTCGACTTCGAAGGGGAGTTACTCCCCACGGTCCTCTATGAGGAGCGTGACGAGGGCGGCCTTGTCTGCCAGGAGGAGGACGAGGTGGACCACCGCAGCAAGGGCTTCGACCGTCTCCTCGAAGCCAGCCTGACCAAGAAGCGGTCACAGCGAAGGCTCCGGGATCTTCTTGCGAAGAAGTAGAAGAAGAAGTACTAGAAGAAGTAAAAGCAGAAGAAGTGACGGCCGAGCCGCCGCACCCGCAGGACGGAACAGTCACTCCTTCTTCGCCACGCCCGCGTAGAGAGACGCGTCGGCATCGGTCACCAAGCTCGGCCCACTGGCCGGCTCAGGTCGCCAGCGGTGCGCGACGACGAGGTCCGGCTTCACGAGTCCGAGGTGGTTGAAGAAGCGCGACACCTCCGCGTGGGACCGCACTTGGGCCGGGGTCCCCTTCTGCGTGTAGAGGTCCGTGATGGCCTGCCAGGACTCCGGGGCGAAGTCGCCGGTGCAGTGCGACAGGCTGAGGTACGAACCGCTCGGGAGGGCGGCGAGGAGCCGTTCCACGACCCCGTACGCGTCCTGGTCGTCGGGGACGAAGTGCAGCAGGGCGTGCAGAGTCAGCGCGACGGGCTCGTCGAGCGAGAGGCACCCGTCTTCCTCGACGGCCTCGATGACCGCCTCGGGGTCGGTGACGCTGGCTTCGAGGTAGCTGGTCCTGCCCTCCCGGGAACTGGTGAGGAGCGAGTCGGCGTACGCCAGGACGATCGGGTCCGTGTCGACGTACGCCACCCTGCATCGCGCGTCCACCGCCTGCACCACTTCATGGAGGTTGGGTGCGGTGGGGATGCCACTGCCGATGTCGAGGAACTGGCGGATGCCGCACTCCGCGGCGAGAAAGCGGACGGCCCGGTGCATGAACGCGCGATTGATGCGGGCCGTCGTCAGGATCGCCGGGAACCGCTGGATGACGGCCTCGGCCGCCTCCCGGTCCACCGCGTAGTTGGTCTTCCCGCCCAAGTAGTAGTCGTACATGCGGGCACTGTGCGGCCGATCTTGGCCTAAATCAGTAACCCCTTCGTCCAGGAACTCCGGCTTCTTGCCTACGCCATCCACGTGGACATCCCCCCTCTGTCACTGTGCTCCGGCGTGCGGTGGTCCGAACTGACCGCTCTGTGCGTGCAGTTGCACGCGACCCATGATGGCCCGTCACCACCGGACTCTTCCAGAGCCGCCGCGACTCTTCACTGCGCCCCGGTCCGGCGGGGCCACCTCGCCAGGTGCGAGGTGGCCGAACTACGACCTCAGAGCCAGCTTCCGCGCACCTGGCCGCCCGTCAGTGCGGACAGGAAGGCCGAGGCCGTCCGGCGACCTACCGAGATCACGGACCCCTGAAGGTCCTTGGAATCACGGAAGGCCACCACATTGCCCGCCTCGGCCCATTCCACGCAGTCGCCGTTGTGGCCGCTGTACGAACTCTTCTTCCAGGCGAACCCCGTGTTCGCAGTTCCGACTCGCACGGTGCTGGGCTGCGCCATCACGCCACCTCCGCGGTTTCTGCTTCCCCGTTGCAGGCATGCAATTGCATGGCTGCGATCGGTAAGAGTATGACCGTTCGCCGCGCCGGTCATGCCCCGGGCAGCAGAGATTCGAGTCCCGAGGAAGTGCGCCGGCGCGCAAGTGCACACGAGCGCCGACTTCTCTCCATACCGTCGCAGCGGCCCGGAGACAGGACTCCTCGACCTCGGACACGAAAGGGAAAATGCGTTGGGCATATGTTCGCTACCCGTAGCCAGACCCCGTGACCTGGGCAAACACACGAGTTCCCAGCCGATCCGGGCAACAGCAATCGCGGACCGCCATTACCGACTCCCGCGTACCTGAAACGGCGGCGTCCTTCGCACCGCAGCCGGCACCTGAATGCGGCGGGCGAGGGGCTCGGTGAGCGGCCGGACGGGGGCGTTGTGCCCGCTACCGTCTGATGCGGCTGGTCAGTTGATCAGCCGCAGGACCCTGGCTGCACAGTTTCGAGGCCGTCGCCGCCAGGGCCCTGCGTTTCCTCCGACCAAAGGAGAAACGTCCATGACGTCCTCTTCTGACCGTATAGGCGGCGAGCGAAGCACGTTCGCCCGCGCGAGAGAGGCTAGCAGCCACCTACGAGACGCGGCGTGCTCGATCTGCCTCACCCACCGGCTGGCCGTGGTCACGCAGGCGATCGGCACAGCTCTGCCGCTGCGGGAGCCGTCCGCTTCGTCGGCTGACTACATCACGGTGGCGCTGAGCCTGGCCTCCCAGGGCTACCAGCTCTACCGGTTGCTGAAGAACGACTGACGGAAGACCGGACGGCCGCTTCGCCACTTCGCCACTTCGCCGCTTCACCGCTTCGCCATGGAGCGGCCGTCCGGTACCCGCACACGCCAGGCTGAGCCGCGTCCGCCGGTCCAGATGCGCGAGCACCACGAACAGCGTCGAAACACCCATCGTCGAATCAGGGCCGCCTCACATGGACCATGACGAAGGACCCCCGCCTCCCCGATGGCACATAGGACAGATCATGGAGCGCGTCCTCCTGCTGGCACAGCTACCGCCGGAGGAAGTATCGGCCAGACTGGGCGTCTCGCCCCGCGGCCTCGCCCGCTTCCTCGAAGGAGCGGAACTCCCCGACCGCCCCCTGCTCGAACAGTTCGCCCGCACCTGCGGCGCCGACCCCACCGTCCTCCTGATGGTCAGAGAAGACCAACGACGGCGTACGGGCATCCAGGCACCGGGCGACTAGGCGACGAGAACTCCCACCTCGAACGCAGCCCTGGCCGCTACGGATCGATACGGGAAAGCACAGAGACCCAGGACAGAGAATGTCTGCCCTGGGCCGTCTCGGAGCCGCTTTCGGCATTCGAACCCGAGACCTACGCATTACGAGGGCCTGCAAGATCATCCCGGGTGGTGCCGGACGGTGCCGCAGAATCCCATTGCCCCAGGTCAGGGCCTCATGCTCCCGCGTCCTCGTATCGGCCAGTCCACCCTGTACCGCCCCGTCCGCTCACGCACGGCTCACGCATCAGAAGCTTCTCACAACGGCCCTGAAACGATTGGCGAGATTCGCCAGAACCCTCGCCAGGCTGCAATCTGCACCTTGGCGACGAGTCGCCCTTACAACTACGCGATACCAGTCATTGGGAGGAGCTGAGGCGTCCCAGCAGACACCGGGGCAGCAGCGGCCGTGAACCCACTCTCGGGGACTGCTGCAATTGCCTCCTCAGCCGTGGCTAGGTAGCTGGGGGACACATCGATGCCGACGAAGCGCCGTCCGAGGGCGCGGGCCGCAACTCCAGAGCTGCCGCTCCCTACGAACGGGTCGAGCACCAGGTCGTTAACATCCGTGCTCAGAGCGATACAGCGACCGGGCAAGGCGGTGGGGAACTGAGCACCGTGCCCGCCCCGACCGCTGGACGTAGGCAGGACCCAAACGTCTGACAACTTGTCAGACTCCCAGCCAATGTTACGACCACCCAAAGCGGGTCCCGTAGTGCGGTAGGCAAGTTTGTTGAACTTGGGGGCACGGGTCGTCGACAAGTGAAGGACGTACTCCATCCCCCTGCTAACACGCGAGTTCTGCGGCTCGGGGGTGCTGCTCGTCTTGACCCAACTGATGATGCTCTTGACGTAGTAGCCAATCCGGCTGGCCCGCTCCGCTACTTGCGAGGGGATCATGCACTGTTCCCCATCCTTAAGGTACGAGTGCCCAGCGCTGTATCGGCGGCAATCATAGTCACCCCAGGACCGGCCATCCTTGCCTTGCATCGCCTGAAGCGTCTCAGCCGCGTTGCTGCGGATCTGAGTCCGGGTGTTGTAAGTGTCACCCAGGTTCCACCAGACCGAGCCGCTAGCACTTACCCGAGAGTGCAAGTGATGCAGGATCTGCACCGTGTGACGGACGAAGGCTTCAGGAGTCTGCTCGTGGCCGTACACGCACTCCTCTCCATCGGCCCAGACGACCGTGGTGGCGTCTTTGTAGACTCGCACTCCCCAATACGGGGATGACGTCACAACACACTGCACGGAACCAGCCGGCAGGCGATCCAGGTGATCCAGAACACTGCCTTCGATGAGAGCGTAGGTCGGCGGCTCGACGACGTCCGGCTTCGGAGCCGACTCGGCACCAGTGGACATAAGGTACGGAAGGACCATGCTGCGCGGGACGAAGGTCTCGCTGAATGCGTCTTGATCCAACAGCAGCAGGACATCGTCGACCGACAGATCGCCACCGTGCCCCACAACCCGCCGAACGAACACCCGAGACATGCCCACGACAGGAGCAACCTCCTTGACAGAGAACTGCTCGGTGCGCTGTGCCCAGGCGGAGCGGTCCAGCGTAGCTACAGGCGTCTTCGGCTTGATGTCGGGCAGCCGAGGGCTTGAGGCGGTAGCCACGGGATTCCCCTCCGTCACATTTGCGGTATTGGTCGTCGAACCCTATCGCAAGGCGTGAGCCGACCAGCATAAGGTCGCGGCATCCTCGCTACCCTGTGTCAACTGGACGCAGCAGCCCTCCCGCGATCAGGGTAGCTGTGTGCAAACCAGACGAAATCGACTGCCGTATGACCGCGGCCGGGCACGGGGAGAGATGTTGCGCTGCTCACAGAAGGCATTGGAGCAGGCCCTGCTCCAGCTGGCCGAGCATGCCGGGGATAACAAGCATCGGTCGAACTGGATGTCCACGTTCCTGGCCGCCTGCTGGGTTCATGCCGCGGACTACCCGAGGACAATCAATGGCGTCAACCAGGCCGTGGACGACCTCTTCGTCCTGCTGCCCGACAACCGGGAGCATGGCCGCATCAACCCGTTCGTGCGCTCCAGCGCCTCGGGCCGCTGGCTGAAGATTACCGACTCTGGGCGTTCCACAGTCTGGAACACTGGAACCCGGCAAGGGACACAGAGGGTCCTCTTCAACCAGGAACACTTCAAGCATGGGCTACGGCCAGACGCCATCGACGTCTTGCTCGAGGGAATCGGTGACGACGCACCGCTGCCCCGCAGGGACGCCCTGGCCCTCTTCCTCACCCGTGAACACCTTTGGGATGCCGAGCCTACCCGCGAGCAGCTACATGAAGAGGCTAGCCAGAAACTCGGGTTGAGCACCCATGAATTCGCACGAATCACTGCAGATGGGAAGCTTGGCTGCCCGGTACTGGGGGACCCTGAATGGAGCCCCGAGCTGATCGAACACTCCGCGCTCCGACCTCCAGCTCCCAGCCACCTTAAAGAAGAGCCATTGCAGGAGGACAAAACTCTGAGGCCGGTTGAGCACGAAGAGCCGCCCGAGCAGCAGAAGGACGAGGGACTCACCTGGACACAGGATGTGTGCCACTACCCCTTGCGCGATGTAGACGTCGATGCCCTGACGCACCAGGTTTTGGAGAGTCTTGCAAATGCCCATATGGCGCTGCCAGATGCCGAACGCTTGGTACGGCGCAGCGTCAACGCCCTTCTTGTAGGAAACCTGATACTCCAAGGCCCACCAGGTACCGGCAAGACCACGCTGGCGCGTCTACTCGCAGACGCCTTCGAGGTCCAACTGATCGAAACCACTGCCACCAGCGAATGGTCCCCCTATCACGTCGTCGGTGGTTTCCGCCCGGCCGCCGATGGTGGACTGAGCGCAAACCATGGCGCAGTTACCCGTGCCGCCCTACAGTGCGCCCAAGTCGTCCGGCAGGACGAAGGGGAGAAAGCCGAGGCGGAAGCGGGCGACGAGTCTCTCTCCGGGTACCAGGCTGCCTGGCTATTCATCGATGAATTCAATCGAGCCGACATCGATAAAGCGATCGGTTCCTTGTTCACCGTACTGTCCTCTTGCGACGCCCGGCATCTCCAGGCGACACCAGTGGACCTGTGGTTCGAATCCACGCCAGACCGACGAAATCTCTGGATTCCGGCTCGCTTCCGGATCATCGGGACAATGAACGATTTGGACACTTCCTTCGTCAATCAGATGTCGCAGGGCCTGACCAGACGCTTTCAATTCGTAACCGTAGGGGTGCCCACGGAGCGCGCAAGCACAGATCAACCAATCACTGAAGAGTTGCGCCAGGCGCTCGCATCAGCCCATCGCTGGCTCCAGGACACGTACAGCCATGACCTGCCCGCAGGCTCTCTTGAGGAAGCAAGCCAGACGTGCGAAGAGGAGCTAAAGCGTTTGCAGAGCGTGGTCGATGGCTTGCGCCATCCCGACACAGGGCCGGGATGGCCTGTGGGCACCGCACAGATCGTTGACGTCCTCCGACTGATGCTGCTGCAGCGGGCGAGCAACCCAGACATTGACCTGGCTGCCGTGGTCGATGATGCCGTGGCCGACCGCCTCGTGCCCCAGATGGCAGGCGTGGGCAACGAATGGCAGGCGTTCGCTGGGCTCTTCGAGGCCCAGGGCTTCGCTGTCGCAGCTCACGCACTTCGCCACCTGGCCGACCCCCACCACATGCCGTGAACACCCTTATGCCCGCTGGCGATGACAGCGAGGGGATGGCGCAGAGTGGTGCAGAAGACGGCTCTGCAGAGCGAATCAGCCGCGGCGGCGCTCTGAGCCCGGCGGCGCGGCAAGCTGCCATCGCCACAGCGATTTCGGTTGTCGGCCGTTACTTCGCCACAGGGAATCAGCCACTGACTCCGCAAGCTGCGCTCGGTCACAAGAACACTAACGCCGCAGGTTCGGGCATCGAGCAGTCCCCAGGTACCTTGCTAGAAGCGCTACGACTGCGGGTCGCTCTCGCCGCTGCACGGCGCATTGGGCAAATCCTCAACCAAATTGCTGGCCGGGCGACCTTCCGTTACGAGCTACGGCCAGAAGAGAGCATTGGGCAAGTAGCCGGACAGCTCGACGTTAGCCGCTACCTCATGCGGCTTGGCACGGTCGCAGATGTGCCAACATACCCGGTGCTGACTGTCCGGCGAACCGAGCACACTCCGGAAAACGTCCTTGCTGCCTATGCCACCCGATGGCTGCTCCGCGAACTGCAGGCAAGCGTGGCGGCAGTCCGAGTGCCCCCCGCTGGCCCCGAGCATCGTCGTTACCTGGAGGAGCGGCAGTCGCTGGAGCGCGCCCTACGTCTGCCCTGGCTGATGGCGTGCATCCCTGCGTCGGCCCAAGTACGGCACCACCGAGCTGAACGCGACCTAATCACGTCGGTAAAGCAGCGGCTCAACCGCCGCGAGATCGCCAACGCTGCGCCCTACGCCGAGCTGGTCCACTGGGTTGAATGTGTCTTGGCGGGCGAGCCCGTAGTCGACTCTGGCGACCTGGAGTGGGACTTCTACGGTGAACAATTTGACACCCGCTTGTTCGAATTGTGGTGCCTCAGGATCCTTGCGGTCGAAATCTCAAGGCAACTCGTGGCGCCTGTGCCAGATCTGAACCCAGGCTGGCGGGGCGGGGAGCCGGCGTACACATGGCATCAATACGCGGGCACGTTCCAGCTCTATTTTCAGCGATCTCTTCCTCGTGTGGCCCCCGAACGTCGAGCGCGTTGGCGCCGCAATGACGGCGTGCCACTCGGGGGAATACCCGACATGATCATCCGGGCGGTTCGGCACGGCGATCCAGTCTCCGAACGATTTGCGGTAATCGACCCGAAGCTGCGCCAGCGTGGTGGACCTCCCACTGAAGAGCTATACAAGATCCTCGGTTATCTAGAAAATTTCGGTCTGTCCAGCTATCCGCTCGGTGCGATCCTGTTCCAGACCACCGACACCGACGACCTAACCAGCTACTTGTATCGGGCAGGTGGTCCTGATGTTGACGATTCTGACGCTCTCAACGGCGGAGCACTGTACGCGGTCCGGCTAAACCCCGCTGCGCTCGCTGCGAGCATGAGTGCTCTAGCGCCGCTGGTGACAGATATCCTCAGCATGCTCAACATCCCGCGCCTGGACCTATATGCAGACGAAGAGTCCGATAGCGACGAACCTGAGCGCTTCTACCGTGCAAAGCAGGCCGAGCTTCGAGCATACGCAGACACGATCCCGCCCAATCTCCTCAACCAGTCACGTCATCGAGTCCGCATAGCGCTGGGCGACTCGCGCTGGCAGGCCCTTGGCAACCAAGCGCAAGTCATGCTTGCTACCGCCGAGCACATCGGTTTCGCTCTACTCGCCGGCCCTGAATCCTCCTCCGAGACGATCAACGACTACTCCGGCCCTGTGATTGGAGTGTGTGCCAGCATCGAAAGCGTCTTGCATGACTGGGTGATTACCCCTGCTACAGCATATGATCCAGCACTCCAAGAAAGCTGCAACAAAGCAACTCTTGGAGCGACTATCAGCCTTATCGAAGATAGCCTCAAGGGAATCAACAATCCGCAGCCTAAACATCTCGCGGTCCGGACATACATCGAAGAATCTGGCTTTAATGCGGACGTTATCGGCGAGCTCATCCTTCCACTTAGGCGAATCAGCAAAAATTTCCGCAATCCGGCCGCTCACCGTCACGTCCTGCAACGACAGGCTTGGACAGGACTTTGGCAGCTTGTGGTGAGCGAAGACAGAATTCTGGCGCAGGTAATCGACGCCGTCTGTCCACCCGTCGAGACCGCTGACTACGACACGGGTGACAGTGCAGGAAACCTCCCGTAGACGCCGAGTACTACTCCGGCCGTCTCCCTACCTACTGTCGAGGGACGGAGTCAACTGTCCCACTCTCGATCTGGGAAGTTTCAGAAATGACACCGATAAGGGCTTCGTCGGGCCAAGTTGTGCGCCATCGCCGCGACTGCGCTGCGGAAGAGGGTTCTAGGGTTCTATTCTGACGCAACGCGTGCACCGAGATGAGTTGGTACGGTCACGCGGGCAGAAGAGGCGCGCTGACAGATGCGAACGCGAACTCGCGCCCTACATATCGGCCCCAACAGCCGTCCTGGCAGGGAACTGGACTGCTGCATGATCTGGCAGTGGGCGTCCGTGGCAGACGCATGCCGATGCCCGCTGACGCCTGCGAGCGGCTGCTTGACACTCGGCTCCGACCAACATGGGTCCTCTGGGACGGAAAGGCGAAGCCGTCGTCTGGGCGAATGTGGTGAAGGTGCCACGGACGGGAGCGGGCCAGTCGTCGAGTCGACGGACGGGGCCAGCGGAGGGGGGACAGTGCCGCGCCGTGAAGTCCTTAAGCGTGCTCCCCCACGTGGGGCAAGAGCGCCGCCGAGGCGACCGCGAAGCTCGTCCCTCTCCAGCGCAAGGCCGAGGCCGAGAAGGCCGCGCGCAAGGCGGCCAAGAAGGAGAAAGCTAGGAAGGCTGCGGCCAAGGCGACCGGCGAGGGCAAGGGTCGCAAGCCGAAGAAGGACAAGGCGAAAGCCCAGACCAAGGCCGCCAAGAAGGCCACGCGTCGTAACCCCAAGAAGTAGATCCCCGAGCGGCTCCGCTCACGCAAGCAAAGTCGCGGCACCCAGGCCGCGTGATGTCGCATGCCCCGAGCAACAAAAACCCCAGGTCACGACCTATGTGACCTGGGGTTTGATGGAGCCGCTTTCGGGATTCGAACCCGAGACCTACGCATTACGAGTGCGTTGCTCTGGCCATCTGAGCTAAAGCGGCGCGCTGCCCGCACCTGGGGTGCGATCGGCAACGTCGGTAAGTCTACACAGTCTCCGGGGGTGCTTCGTACCCGCCCCGGAGGAAGCGCTCCGGGGCGGGTGGCGGGGCTACGAGCAGCGCTTTCCCTGGGTCGGCGGGGTGCCCCGGAGGAGGTAGGTGTCGATCGCGGAGTCGATGCAACGGCTGCCGCGGCCGTAGGCGGTGTGGCCGTCGCCGTTGTAGGTCAGCAGGCGGCCCGAGGAGAGCTGGTGGGCCAGGGACTGGGCCCAGCGGTAGGGGGTGGCGGGGTCGCGGGTGGTGCCGACCACCACGATGGGGGCCGCGCCCTTCGCCTCGATGCGGTGCGGCTCGCCGGTGGGCTTCACCGGCCAGTAGGCGCAGTTCAGGGAGGCCCAGGCCAGGCCCCTGCCGAAGACCGGGGACGCCTTCTCGAAGGCGGGCAGGGCCTTCTCGACCTCCGCGGGGGTGGAGTACGCCGCCGGGAGGTCCAGGCAGTTCACGGCGGCGTTGGCGTACATGAGGTTGCTGTAGTGGCCGCTGGAGTCGCGTTCGTAATAGCTGTCGGACAGGGCCAGCAGGCCGGCGCCGTCGTTCTTCTTCATCGCCGCGTTCAGCGCGCCGCGCAGTTGCGGCCAGGCGGACTGGTCGTACATCGCCGCGATCACGCCGGTGGTGGCCAGCGCCTCGCCCAGCTTGCGGCCGTCGGGGTCGCCGGTCGGGATCGGGTGGGCGTCGAGCGTGCGGAAGAAGGCCGCGAGGCGGTCGCCGGCCTGCTTCGGTGTCGTGCCCCGGCCGCCGAGCGGGCAGTCGCTCTGGCTTGCGCAGTCCTTCGCGAACGACTGGAAGGCCGTCCCGAAGCCCGCCGTCTGGTCCAGGTTCATCTGGCGCGCGGACAGGGACGGGTCCATCGCGCCGTCCAGCACCAGGCGGCCCGTCCGGTCCGGGAACAGCCCGGCGTACGTCGCCCCGAGGAACGTCCCGTACGACGCCCCGACGTAGTTCAGCTTCCGGTCGCCCAGGACGGCCCGCAGGATGTCCATGTCACGGGCCGCCTCGACCGTGGAGACGTGCCGCAGCAGCTTGGGGTCGTGGGCGCCGCAGCCCTCGGCGAACTTCCGGTACGCCCCGACGAGCGCGTCCGTCTCCTTGCGGTCGTCCGGGGTGACGTCGGTCTGCGTGTACGTGTCCATGTCCCGGTTGTCCAGGCACTCGACGGGCTCGCTGCGGGCGACCCCGCGCGGATCCACCGCCACCATGTCGTAGCGGGCGCGGATCTCCGCCGGGTAGCCGAGGGCGGCGTACTGCTGGAGGTAGGCGATGGCGGAGCCGCCCGGCCCGCCCGGATTCACCAGCAGCGAGCCCAGGCGGCCGCCCGGTCCGGTGGCCTTCTTGCGGGCCACGGCCAGCCGGACGTCGCCCGCGGACGGCTTGGCGTAGTCCAGCGGCGCCTTCATGGTGGCGCACTGGAAGCCGGGCACCCCGCAGTCGCGCCAGGTCAGCTTCTGGTCGTAGTACGACGTCAGGGCGGCCGGCGTGGAGCGCGGCAGCGCGGCCAGCACCGCCTCCGCGGCGGGCGCCGCCCGGTGCTGCGCCCGGCCGGTGGAACAGGCCGAGACGAAGAGGGAGGCGGCCACCAGGAACAAGCCACCGGTACGGGCCGCCGTGCGTACGGCCGCCGGGGGCCGCCGGAGGCCCCGGCGAGCAGAGCGGACCGGGCGGACCGAGCGGACCGAGCGGCTCACCGGGCCGCTCACCGGGGTCCCGTCCCGGCCGCCGCCACAGTGACCGCCCGGACGGCTGCCGTCGGGGCACGTGCCCGGTGGGCTGCTCAGGTCCGGTGAACTGCTCAGGTCCGGTGAACTGCTCGGGCTTGGTGGACCGCTCGGGCTCGGACGAAGCGCGCGCCTGAAGTACATCCTGCGAGCGTAACTCTCAGCGACCGCCCGAGTGCGCTTCGTCGGCTCCATGCCCCGTACGAGTGACTCCACGGGGCACCGGCGGATGCCCCGCCGGAGAGCGCCCGTCAGCCCGCTCTCAGCGCCATCGTCATCGCCTCCACCGCCAGCAGCGGAGCCACATTGCGGTCGAGGGCGTCGCGACAGGCGGCGATCGCCTCGATCCGGCGCAGCGTGGACTCCGGTGAGCTGCCGCCGGCGACGCGTTCCAGGGTGTCCCCCACGTCCGCGTTGGCGATCGCCACCCGGGAGCCGAGCTGGAGGGCGAGCACATCGCGGTAGAGGGCGGTCAGGTCGGTCAGGGCGAGGTCGAGGCTGTCACGCTGCGTGCGCGTACGGCGCCGCTTCTGCTTGTCCTCCAGGTCCTTCATCACACCCGCCGTGCCGCGCGGCAGCCGGCCGCCCTGGGCCGCGCCCAGCGCCGCCTTCAGTTCCTCGGTCTCCTTGGCGTCCCGCTCCTCGGCGAGCGCCTTGGCGTCGTCGGCGGCGGCGTCGACCAGTTCCTGGGCCGCCCGGAGGCAGCCGCCGATCTCGTCGAGGCGCAGCGGGAGTTTCAGGACGGCGGTACGGCGCTCACGCGCGGCCGGGTCGGTGGCCAGGCGGCGGGCACGGTCGACGTGGCCCTGTGTGGCACGGGCGGCGGCGGCCGCGACCGCGGGTTCGATGCCCTCGCGCCGGACGAGCATGTCGGCGACCGCCACCACCGACGGAGTGCGCAGGTTCAGATGGCGGCAGCGGGAGCGGATCGTGGGCAGGACGTCCTCGATCGAGGGGGCGCACAGCAGCCAGACCGTGCGGGGCGCCGGTTCCTCGACGGCCTTCAGGACGGCGTTGGCGGACTTCTCGTTCAGCCGCTCGGCGTCCTCGACGAGGATCACCTGCCAGCGGCCGTTCGCCGGGGAGGTGAACGACTTGCGCACGGTGTCCCGCATGTCCTCGGCGAGGATCTGCGTGCCCACGGCCGCGACCGTGGTGACGTCGGCGTGGGTACCGATCAGCGCCGTGTGGCAGCCGTCGCAGAAGCCGCAGCCGGGGCTGCCGCCGAGGGCGCGGTCGGGGCTCACGCACTGCAGCGCGGCGGCGAACGCGCGCGCCGTCTGCGTGACCCCCGCGCCGGGCGGCCCGGTGAACAGCCACGCGTGGGTCATCTTCGACGCCTCCGGCGGCGGGGCGTCGGTGGCGATCGCCGTGACCAGGGCGTCGGCGTCCCGGGCAGCGGCGGCCAGCTGTCCGCCGACCTTCTCCTGCCCGACGAGGTCGTCCCACACGCTCATGGGTCACGCCGCCCTTCCGTCATGGTTCGTGGTGCGCCCTCCATTGTGCGGGCGACCACTGACAGCCGGGACCGCCGGACCCCTGTCTCCTCCGTCGTGCCTCGTCTCAGCCCTTGCGTCCGCGACCCCGGCCACGCCCGGACCCGGACCCCGGCCCGTGGTCATGGCCATCGTCGTGACCATGAACATGACCACGGCCGTCATCGTGGCCGTCCGCGCGGCCGCCGCCCCGCCCGCCGGCGTAGTCGTCGGCCTCGTGCGGGCCCAGCAGCTCGTCCGCCAGCGTCGGCAGGTCGTCGAGCGGTGTCTCCTCGGCCCAGTCCGGCCGCGGCCGCCGCCGTACGCCGCCGTCGTCCTCGACCTGGGGCAGCTCGCGCGTACGGTCGTCGGAACCGTCGGGCCGGGCGGCGGCCGACGGCCGCTCGTCCCGGAAGTACCCCGGCGGCACCCGGTCCGCGACGTTCTCGTCCCGGGCCCCGCCCGCCGCCTGGGCCGGGTCCCCGCCCCGCACCGGTGGCACCGGCGGCAGCACCGCGGTCTCGTCGGCGGGTCCCGCGCCGTCACCGTGCGGAACCCGCGGCAGCACCGCCGTCTCGTCGGCCGCCCCGGCGGGCGCCACGGGCGGCAGTACGGCGGTCTCGTCCGCCGCACCCGGCGCCGGAGACGGCACCGGCGGCTGCGGCAGCTCGGCCGTGACCTCGGAATCACGGGTCTCGGCATCAGCACCGCGGGTCTCGGAATCAGGGACCTCGGAAGCGGAGGCCCTGGAGTCGGGCGCCCCGGAAACCGGTGCCCCGGAACCAGCGACCCCGGACCCGGAGACTCCGGAACCAGTGATCCCGGCACCGGAGGCGCCCGGACCAGAGGCCCCGTCCCCGGCCGCCGGCAGCACCGCCGTCTCGTCCGCCGGCCCGCCCGACGCGTTCGTCGGCGTGACCACCGGCGTGGGCACGGTCACCGCGTCCGACGGCGGGCCGGCCGGCGCCTCCGGCCGGCGCGGACCCGACTGGGCGACGGCCGCGGCCTGCTCGGCCGCCCGCCGGGCCTCCTCCGCCCGCAGCAGGGCCTCCTCGGCCTTGCGCTGCTTCGCCAGGCGGCGCGCCTCCTCCTCGGCACGCTGCCGGGCCTCCTGCGCCGCCTTCTGGCGCAGCCGCTCCTGCTCGGCCCGGTGCCGCTCTTCCTCCTCGGCGCGGGCCTTCTCCTCGGCGAGCAGCCGCGCGCGCTCCTCCTCGGCGCGGCGGCGCGCTTCCTCGGCCCGCAGCCGGGCCTCCTCCGCCTGCCGTTCGGCCTCGCGGCGCTGGGCCTCCTCCAGTTCGCGCCGCTTGCGCTCCTCCTCCTCGGCGCGCAGCCGGGCGAGCTGCTCCTGGCGCTCCCGCTCCAGGCGCTCTTCCTCGGCCTTGCGCCGGGCCTCCTCCTCCGCCTTCCTGCGGGCCTCCTCCTCGGCCTGCCTGCGCGCCTCCTCCTGGGCCTTCACCTCGGCCTCGGACAGCGGCAGCAGCTGGTCGAGCCGGTGCCGGACGACCGTGGTCACCGCCTCGGGCTCCTGGCCCGCGTCGACGACGAGGTACCGCCCGGGGTCGGCGGCGGCCAGCGCCAGGAAACCGGTCCGCACGCGCGCGTGGAACTCGGCCGGCTCCGACTCCAGGCGGTCGGGCGCCTCCGTGAACCGCTCGCGGGCCGTCTCCGGGGAGACGTCCAGGAGGACCGTCAGATGCGGCACCAGCCCGTTCGTCGCCCAGCGGGAGATCCGTGCGATCTCGGTCGGGGACAGGTCGCGGCCCGCGCCCTGGTAGGCGACGGAGGAGTCGATGTACCGGTCGGTGATCACCACGGCGCCGCGCTCCAGGGCGGGCCGGACGACCGTGTCGACGTGCTCGGCGCGGTCGGCGGCGTACAGCAGCGCCTCCGCGCGGTGCGACAGGCCCTGCGAGGAGACGTCCAGCAGGATCGAGCGCAGCCGCTTGCCCACCGGCGTGGCGCCCGGCTCGCGGGTGAGAACGACCTCGTGGCCCTTGGCGCGGATCCAGTCGGCGAGCGCCTCGGCCTGGGTGGACTTGCCGGCGCCGTCGCCGCCCTCCAGGGCGATGAAGAAGCCGGACTCCGCGGGCGCCGTCTCCGGGTCGTCGCCGCCGCGCAGGGCGTCGACGAGATCCCGCCGCAGCGGTACGCCGGAACGGTCGTCGACCTTGGCGAGGACCACCGCGGCCAGCGGCAGCAGCAGCGCGCCGACCAGCATCAGCGTGAAGGCGGCGCCGCCGTGCGCGAACACGAACCGGCCGTTCTCCAGCCGGTGCGGTCCGATCCCGGCGGCGACCACCGGGGCGAGCACGGCGCCGAGGGCCACGAAGACGCGCACCACCGCGTGCAGGTGCTCGGTCATGCGCGGCCGGCGGAAGTCCTCGGCCTCCAGGTCGAGCAGCGTGTGCCCGGTGTTGGCGGCGATGCCCGCGCTCACCCCGGCCAGGGCGAGGACCAGCAGATCGGTGGTGACGTCCGGGATCAGTCCGGCGGCCAGCAGCGCGACACCGGTGACGGCGATGGCCAGCGCCAGCAGCCGGCGCCGCGACAGCGTGACGAGCGCCCTCGGCGCCGTACGGATACCGGCCACGACACCGCCGGTCAGGGCGAGCACGGCCAGCCCGTAGAGCACCGGGCCGCCGCCCAGGTCCCTGGCGTGCAGCACGCAGACGGCGACGGCGGCGGCGATCGCGCCGGCCACCGAAGCGGAGGCGAGCACGAGCAGCGGGACCGCGCCCGTGCGGCCCTTGTCGACACCGGTGCCGGTCCGGGGGCGGCGCAGGCCCTCCAGCGGGGACCGCGCGCGCGGGGTGCGGGTGCCGGGCAGCTCCAGGGAGGTCAGCACGGACAGGGACGCGGCGAACAGGCCGGCCGCGACATAGGCGCCGAGCGCGGCGTGGTGCTGGTCGAACCAGGCGACGCCGGTGCCCAGCAGGTTGTTGAGCAGGGAGGCGACGACCAGGGCGGCGGCCGCCAGCGGGATCGCCAGGAAATTCGTGCGCAGCGACAGGCGGCGCAGGGCGTCGAGGTGGTCAGGCAGCGGGCGCACGGTGGCGCCCTCCGGGGGCGGGGCGGGCAGCAGCGCGGGGGCCGCGCTCTCCCGGCACACCGTCCACAGCCGCTCGGCGATCCCGGTCACGAACACGGTGACCAGGAGCAGGACCGGCGCGTTGCCGGGCGTCCAGTCGATCCACAGCGGCGCGATGATCAGCAGTACGGCGCGTACGCCATCGGCGCCGACCATGGTCCACAGGCGGTCGAGCGGGCCCTCCTGGGCGGTCAGTGCGGTGATCGGGCCCAAAAGGACCGCTCCGAAGAGCAGGGTCGCCAGGATGCGGGCCCCGAAGACGATCGCCACCGCGAACGCCGCGCCCCGGTAGCCGCCGCCGAAGGTGCCCTGGGCGACGGCGGCCTGGAGGACGAGCACCACCAGCACCAGCAGCGCCAGGGTGTCGCCGATACTGCCCACCAGGTGGGTGCTCCACAGCCGCCTGAGCTGGGGGCGGCGCAGCAGGGCGCGGACGGCGCGCTCGCGGGAGTCCGCCACCAAGGCGTCGTCGGGTGCGTCGTCGGGGGCCGGGGTGTGGGCCGTTGGCTGCTCGGCTCGCGTCATGCGTTCAGCCTATCGGGACGCACCGACAACACGTCGTGACCATACGAACGTGTGAACGCCCCGGCACGGACGTCGCACGGACGTGATACCGGGGCGTTCGTACGGTGGACAAGTCGTGAAGACGACGGGGACGAAGGGCCGGAGAGATTCGGCCCGCCCCGCCGGGGCACTGCCTTGGGACCGCCCGGTCCGCCGGGGCACTGCCCCCGGGACCGCCCGGCCCGCGGGGCACCGCCCCGGGACCGGACCCGCGCCGTCCGTCCGGCCCCGCTCAGTCCTCCGTGACCTCGGCGGCCTCAGTCCGCCGTGGCCTTGGCGGCGGCCTCAGTCGTCCGCGGCCTCGGCGGCGGCGGTCGCCTTCGCCGCGGCGGTCTTCTTCGCGGTGGCCGTCTTCTTGGCCGCGGTGGTCGTCTTCTTCGCCGCCGCCTTCTTGGCCGTGGTCTTCTTCGCGGCCGTGGACGCCGTCTTCTTCGCCGCCGTCTTCTTGGCGGGCGCCTTCTTCGCGGTCTTCTTGGCCGGACCCTTCGCCCGCTTCTCCGCGAGCAGCTCGAACCCGCGTTCGGGCGTGATCGTCTCGACGCTGTCGCCGGAGCGCAGGGTCGCGTTGGTCTCCCCATCGGTGACGTACGGGCCGAAGCGGCCGTCCTTGACCACGACCGGCTTGGCGCTGACCGGGTCCTCGCCCAGCTCCTTCAGCGGCGGCTTGGCGGCCGCGCGGCCCCGCTGCTTGGGCTGGGCGTAGATCGCCAGCGCCTCTTCCAGCGTGATCGTGAAGAGCTGGTCCTCGGCCTGGAGCGACCGCGAGTCCGTGCCCTTCTTGAGGTACGGGCCGTAGCGGCCGTTCTGCGCGGTGATCTCGACGCCCTCGGCGTCCGCGCCGACGACACGCGGCAGCGACATCAGCCTGAGCGCGTCGTCGAGCGTCACGGTGTCCAGGGACATCGACTTGAAGAGCGAGGCCGTGCGCGGCTTGACCGCGTTCTTGCCCGTCTTCGGGGTGCCCTCGGGGAGGACCTCGGTGACGTACGGGCCGTAGCGGCCGTCCTTGGCGACGATCTGGTGGCCGGTCGCCGGGTCCGTGCCCAGCTCGAAGTCGCCGCTCGGCTTGGCGAGCAGTTCCTCGGCGAGGTCGACGCTCAGCTCGTCGGGGGCCAGGTCGTCCGGGATGTCGGCGCGCTGGTGGGCGTCGGTGTCCTTCTCGCCGCGCTCGATGTACGGGCCGTAACGGCCCACGCGCAGCACGATGTCGTTGCCGACCGGGAACGAGGACACCTCGCGCGCGTCGATCGCGCCCAGGTCGGTCACCAGTTCCTTGAGGCCGCCGAGGTGGTCCCCGTCGCCGTTGCCGGCGTCCGCGGCGCCGCCCTCGCCCGTGCCCTCACCGAAGTAGAAACGCTTCAGCCACGGCACGGCCCGCGCCTCGCCGCGCGCGATGCGGTCGAGGTCGTCCTCCATCCGCGCGGTGAAGTCGTAGTCGACGAGCCGGCCGAAGTGCTTCTCCAGCAGGTTCACCACGGCGAAGGACAGGAAGGACGGCACCAGGGCCGTGCCCTTCTTGAACACATAGCCGCGGTCGAGGATCGTGCCGATGATCGACGCGTACGTCGAGGGGCGGCCGATCTCGCGCTCCTCCAGCTCCTTGACCAGACTGGCCTCGGTGTAGCGGGCCGGGGGCTTGGTGGCGTGCCCGTCGACCGTGATCTCCTCGGCGCCGAGCGCGTCGCCCTCACCGACCTGCGGCAGCCGGCGCTCGCGGTCGTCCAGCTCGGCGTTCGGGTCGTCGGCGCCCTCGACGTACGCCTTGAGGAAGCCGTGGAAGGTGATCGTCTTGCCGGACGCGCTGAACTCGACGTCCCGGCCGTCGGCCGCCCGGCCGCCGATCTTCACGGTGACGGAGTTCCCGGTCGCGTCCTTCATCTGGGAGGCGACGGTCCGCTTCCAGATCAGCTCGTACAGCTTGAACTGGTCGCCGGTCAGGCCGGTCTCGGCGGGCGTGCGGAAGCGGTCGCCCGAGGGACGGATCGCCTCGTGCGCCTCCTGCGCGTTCTTGACCTTGCCGGCGTACGTGCGCGGCTGCGGCGGCAGGTAGTCGGCGCCGTACAGCTGCGTGACCTGGGCGCGGGCGGCGGTGATCGCCGTGTCGCTCAGCGTCGTGGAGTCCGTACGCATGTACGTGATGTGGCCGTTCTCGTACAGCTTCTGCGCGATCTGCATGGTGGCCTTGGCACCGAAGCCGAGCTTGCGGCTGGCCTCCTGCTGCAGCGTCGTCGTACGGAACGGGGCGTACGGCGAGCGGCGGTACGGCTTGGACTCGACGGACCGGACGGAGAAGGCGGTGTTCTCCAGGGCGGCGGCGAGCGCGCGGGCGTTCGCCTCGTCGAGGTGGAGGGTGTTCGGGCTCTTGAGCTGCCCGAGGGAGTCGAAGTCGCGGCCCTGCGCCACGCGCCGCCCGTCGACCGACTGCAGGCGTGCGACCAGGGACGACGGGTCCGAGAGGTCGCCCGCGCGGCCGGTCGAGAAGGTGCCCGTCAGGTCCCAGTACTCGGCGGAGCGGAAGGCGATGCGCTCGCGTTCCCGCTCGACCACGAGCCGGGTCGCCACCGACTGCACGCGGCCCGCCGACAGCCGCGGCATGACCTTCTTCCACAGGACCGGCGAGACCTCGTAGCCGTAGAGGCGGTCGAGGATGCGGCGGGTCTCCTGGGCGTCGACGAGCTTCTGGTTGAGCTGGCGCGGGTTGGCGACCGCGGCCCGGATCGCGTCCTTGGTGATCTCGTGGAACACCATCCGCTTGACCGGGATCTTCGGCTTCAGCACTTCCTGGAGGTGCCAGGCGATGGCCTCGCCCTCGCGGTCCTCATCGGTGGCGAGGAAGAGTTCGTCGGAGTCCTTCAGTAGGTCCTTGAGCTTCTTGACCTGGGCCTTCTTGTCGGCGTTGACCACATAGATCGGCTGGAAGTCGTGGTCGACGTCCACACCGAGGCGGCGGACCTCGCCGGTGTACTTCTCGGGGACCTCCGCGGCCCCGTTCGGAAGGTCGCGGATGTGCCCGACGCTCGCTTCGACGACGTAACCGGGGCCGAGATAGCCCTTGATCGTCTTCGCCTTGGCAGGCGACTCGACGATGACGAGTCGGCGGCCGCCCTGTGCGGTCTCGCTGGTCGGGGACAACTTCGCTCTTCTCTCCGGTCGACGCTGGGTCTCGCTGTGTCTCGCTGGATCTCCCCAGGCTGTGGGTTCCCGGGGCCGGGCAGTGCTGACGCTGCGGAGTGTGACGGTACATCCCGCCCCCGTGTCAAACGGGAAAAGCCCGCAACGGCCACTCGAACGGTAACCCGACTACCGCCCTTCCTGCCGCCCGGCGTGTCCACCGGCCGGTTCGGGCCGATGCGGAACGTGAGCCGCCGGATACGGGGCGCGAAGGGCCGCGGCGGTTCTCACAGGCGGGTGAGGCACCACGCGCCGAGGGCCAGGGCGACCAGGGCGGCCAGTGTCGCGAGGGCCGCCGAGACGGTCCGGGGCACCCCGAGCGCGACCGGCTCCCCATGCCGCACCCGGACCGCCGTCCACCCCAGCAGCACCGCTCCGAACAGGGCGAACACCGTCCCCGTGAAGATCGCCGGACCACTCTCCATGTACGTCCCCTCCCGCCCCGACCCTTCCGGTCGGGGAGGCTGGCACCCCCGGGCGACGGGCGGGCCAACCCGCGGTGAACGCGAGGCGGCCGGGTGCCCCGCTCCACCCCGCCGGCGGCGGCGCGGGCAGGGTCCGCGCGCACGGGCGGATGACCGAAAAATGGTCGAGGACGGCTGACTACAGACCGGACCGGCTGATGACTACAGACCGGACCGGCTGACCACGGTCCGGCTGACCACAGATCGGCCGACTACGGACCGGCTGACCACGGACCGGCTGACCACAGATCGGCTGACCACGGACCGGCTGACCACGGACCGGTCGGCGCGGACCGCCGGCCGCGAGCCGCCTCGATCCGCTTTGATCCGCTTCGATCCGCCGCGAGCCGGCCTCAGCCCTCCGCGGCCCGGTCCGCCGCCGGCTCCAGGAAGCCCTGCTCCACCAGCAGCCGGATCTGCGCGGGCGTACGGTCGCGCAGCAGCACCGGGTCCTCGCCGACGAGCTGGGCGATCGCGTCCAGGATGCGGCCGGCGCTCAGCGTGCCGTCGCAGACGCCGGCGAAGCCCGCGCCGACCGTGTCCACCGCCGTGGCCCGGCGCATCCCGCGGTGCTGGCGCAGCACGACGTGCTCGGGGTCCTCGGCGCCGGGCAGCCCGACCTGTTCCTGCACGATCTCGCGGGCGAGCCGGAAGTGTCCTTCGAGCAGCGCCGCGTCGTCGTGGTCGCGCAGGTAGTCGAGGCGGGCGAAGTGCGTGCGCACGGTGTCGCCGAGCGGCTGCTCGACCGGGTGCGGCCACTCCTCGGCGGTGACCGAGGGCACGGCCGAACCCGTCCTGCGCAGGGTGATCCAGCCGAAGCCCACGGCTTTCACCTTGCGCGCCTCGAACTCCTCCAGCCAGGCGTCGTACCGCTCCTGGTACGCCGCCGGGTCGTCGCGGTGGTCACCGGCGTCCCGCAGCCACAGCTCGGCGTACTGCGTGACGTCCTGCACCTCGCGCTGCACGATCCACGCGTCGCAGCCGCGGGGCACCCACGACCTGATCCTGTCCTGCCAGTCCTCCCCCTCGACGTGCTGCCAGTTGGCGAGGAACTGCGCGAACCCGCCCTCGTTCAGCCGCTCCCCCGCCTGCTGAACGAGCGTGCGGCACAGATCGTCCCCGCTCATGCCGCCGTCGCGGTACGTGAGCCGGGCGCCCGGGGAGATGACGAAGGGCGGGTTGGACACGATCAGGTCGAACGTCTCGCCGTCGCGGACCGGTGCGAACAGCGAGCCCTCCCGCAGCTCGGCGGCCGGAGCGCCGGACAGCGCGAGGGTGAGGGCGGTGATGTGCAGCGCGCGCGGGTTCACGTCGGTGGCGGTCACGCGCGTGGCGTGCCGGCTCGCGTGCAGCGCCTGGATGCCGGAGCCGGTGCCGAGGTCGAGCGCGGAGGCCACGGGCGTACGCACGGTGATGCCGGCCAGGGTCGTGGAGGCGCCGCCGACGCCGAGGACCACGCCCTCCTCGTGGCTGCCGATGCCGCCCGCGCCGCCGACCGCGCAGCCCAGGTCGGAGACGATGAACCAGTCCTCGCCGTCGAGTCCGCCGTACGGCCGTACGTCCACGGTCGCGGCCAGCTCGTCCTCGCCGGCGCGCACCAGCCAGCCGCTCTCCAGGCAGGCGTCGACGGGCAGCACGTCCGCCACGCGCGCGTACGGCACGGGCTGCTGGAGCAGGAACAGCCGGACGAGCAGCTCCAGCGGCGTGTCCCCGCGCGTGGCCCGCAGCGCGGGCACGGTCTCGCTGCGGGCGAGGGCCGCGTACGCGGGTGCGCCGAGCAGTTCGAGCAGGCCGTCGACGGTGAAGGAGGCGCCGAGCAGGGCGTCCCGGAGCCGGGCGGCGACCTCCGGGCGGTCGGCGGCGGGCAGGACGGTCGGGGCGGGCACGCTGGAGTCACTCACGCACCCATTGTGTCGGCTCCCACCGACATCGCACACGCGCGTGTGCGGGCGTGTGCGATGCGCGTGGGCGACGCCGGTGGGCCGGACGGCTCAGCTCTTGGCGGTGGAGGCCGGGGCGGAGGCGGACTTGCAGCTCGGCTGCGTGGCCATCGCCTTGCCGACGTCGCCCTGCTCCAGGGTCTTCAGGGCGTCGTTCCCGGTCCTGCTCAGCTTGTCCAGCTGGGTGGCGATGTCCTTGAGGCCGTCCGCGAACTTGGCCTGGTCCTTGGTGTCGAGCTTGTCCACCTGCTGCTTGAGCGTGGCGTAGGAGGCGCCGAGGTCGTTGAGTTCCTTGACCGCGTCCTGCTGCTTCTTCGGGCCGCCGTCGACCTTGGGCGCGCCGGCCCTGCTCACCGCGGCGCCGATCGCCTTGTAGGCGTCGGACATGTCCTGGAACGCCTGGGCGTCGGTCTTCTGGACCGTCGTCGTCGGCGTGTTGTCCGAGGTCTGCTTCTGGATCGCGGCGCTGGCGGCCTCGATCTTCCTGGCCTGCGGCTGCACTCCGTCGCACACCTGCTTGGCCCAGGCGTTCAGCTCGTCGTTCTTGCCGTCGTCGCTGCTGCCGGAGCATCCCGTCAGTGCCAGTACCAGTACCGCACCGCCGGACAGCGCGGCCGCGAGCTTCTTGTTCACCGGATTGGTCCCTTCCATGGCTCTCGGCCCCGGAACATACACGCCGCCCGGACGGCGACCGAGGGCCGGGCGCCCTTTACGGCCTGTCTTGCAGCCATTTGCACCAAGCGAGAGAAGGCTCACGGGTTTCCGGCGCGTCGCGCCCACTCCCCCCGTGCACGAACGGGCGGGCGGCGCGTCGTACGCACCGCCCGCCCGCCCTTCCGGGCCTTACCGGCGTACTGCCGTGGACCTGCCGGCGTAGTGCCGTGGACCTATCGGCGTACGGCCGGGGAGCCGCTACGACCCCCCGCTAGGACACCACCGCCGGGTCGGCCGGCTTCGCCGTCCGTTCGGCCTTGTCGTCCTCGTCGTCGCCCACGGCGATCCCGCGCCGCTTGGAGATGTAGACGGAGCCGACGATGACGAGCAGCGCCAGGATCGCGATCATGATCCGCACGCCGATGCTCTTGTCGTGGCCGTAGCTGAACTTGATCACCGCGGGCGCGATGAGCAGCGACACCAGGTTCATCACCTTGAGCAGCGGGTTGATCGCCGGTCCCGCGGTGTCCTTGAACGGGTCGCCGACCGTGTCGCCGATCACCGTGGCGGCATGGGCCTCGCTGCCCTTGCCGCCGTGATGGCCGTCCTCGACCAGCTTCTTGGCGTTGTCCCAGGCGCCGCCGGAGTTGGCCAGGAACACCGCCATCAGCGTGCCCGCGCCGATGGCACCGGCGAGGTACGCGCCGAGGGCGCCGACGCCGAGCGTGAACCCGATGAAGATGGGCGCCATCACGGCGAGCAGTCCGGGCGTGGCGAGTTCGCGCAGGGCGTCCTTGGTGCAGATGTCGACGACCTTGCCGTACTCCGGCTTCTCGGTGAAGTCCATGATCCCGGGCTTCTCGCGGAACTGCCGCCGTACCTCGTAGACCACCGAGCCGGCCGACCGCGACACCGCGTTGATCGCCAGCCCCGAGAAGAGGAAGACGACCGCGGCCCCGGCGATGAGGCCGACCAGGTTGTTGGGCTGCGAGATGTCCATGATCAACGTCATCGGCGCGCCCGCACCGGACAGCTTCGCCCCGACGTCCTGAGCGCCGCCGGTGATCGCGTCCCGGTAGGACCCGAAGAGCGCGGAGGCCGCCAGCACGGCGGTGGCGATGGCGATGCCCTTGGTGATGGCTTTGGTGGTGTTGCCGACCGCGTCCAGGTTGGTGAGCACCTGCGCGCCGGCGCCCTCGACGTCGCCGGACATCTCGGCGATGCCCTGCGCGTTGTCGGAGACCGGCCCGAAGGTGTCCATGGCGACGATCACCCCGACCGTGGTGAGCAGGCCCGTGCCGGCCAGCGCCACCGCGAACAGCGCCAGCATGATCGACGTACCGCCGAGCAGGAACGCCCCGTACACCGAGAGCCCGATGAGCAGCGCGGTGTAGACGGCCGACTCCAGGCCGACGGAGATACCGGCGAGGACGACGGTGGCCGGGCCGGTCAGCGAGGTCTTGCCGATGTCGCGGACCGGCCGCCGGCTGGTCTCGGTGAAGTAGCCGGTCAGCTGCTGGATCACGGCGGCCAGCAGGATGCCGATGGCCACCGCGACCAGGGCGAGGATCCGCGGATCGCCGGCCTTGCCGCGGATCGCCGCGTCGGTGACGCCGGTGAGACCGGAGTACGTCGACGGCAGATACGTGTAGACGGCCACCGCGACCAGCGCCAGCGAGATCACCGCGGAGATGAAGAACCCCCGGTTGATCGCGCTCATGCCGCTGCGGTCGGCGCGGCGCGGCGCCACCGCGAAGATGCCGATCATCGCCGTGACCACGCCGATCGCGGGCACCAGCAGCGGGAAGGCGAGCCCGTCGTTGCCGAAGGCGGCCTTGCCGAGGATGAGCGCGGCGACGAGCGTGACGGCGTACGACTCGAAGAGGTCGGCCGCCATGCCCGCGCAGTCGCCGACGTTGTCGCCCACGTTGTCGGCGATGGTCGCGGCATTGCGCGGATCGTCCTCCGGAATGCCCTGCTCGACCTTGCCGACCAGGTCGGCGCCGACGTCGGCGGCCTTGGTGAAGATGCCGCCGCCGACTCGCATGAACATGGCGATCAGGGCGGCGCCGAGACCGAAGCCCTCCAGCACCTTCGGCGCGTCGGCCGCGTACACCAGCACCACGCAGGAGGCGCCCAGCAGGCCGAGCCCCACTGTGAACATGCCGACGACGCCGCCCGTGCGGAAAGCGATCTTCATGGCTTTGTGCGAGACGGTGGTGAGATCTTTTTCCGGCTCGCCTTCCGCGGGGGTCGCCTCCCTGGCCGCGGCGGCCACACGCACATTGCTGCGCACCGCCAGCCACATGCCGATATAACCGGTGACCGCCGAGAACACGGCACCGATCAGGAAGAACACGGACCGGCCGGCGCGCTGATTCCAGTCGTCGGCGGGCAGCAGCAGGAGCAGGAAGAACACCACGACGGCGAATACGCCGAGCGTGCGCAGCTGACGTCCCAGATAGGCCTTGGCGCCTTCCTGGACCGCCTCCGCGATGTTCTTCATGCTCTCGGTGCCCTCGCCTGCCGCGAGCACCTGGCGCACCAGGACACCCGCGAGCACGAGCGCGGCCACCGCGACGGCCGCGATGACCGCGATGATGATCCGATTGTCGTTGGTCAGCACCGCGGCTGCGAAAGTCGTGGGGTGGCCCAACTGATGAGGGGTAGAAAGCCCCGCCATTCGTCCTCCTTGACGCTTGGGCTGAGCTCAAGATGTGGACGGATTGTAGGTAGCGGAAACCGATCGAAACAGTGGGCGGTAAAGGGAATCAGCCTTCACATGCTTCCCAGCAAATGATCGCGGGACACCGAGGAACCCGAAAGCGGTAATGCCTCAAAAGCATTGACCCTTGATCCATCATCAGGCTATCGATCGTGAATGAATTCACGAAATGATGGCAGCCCTACTGTAGGCCCGGCCGCCGGGACACGCCGGACGATCCACGCGAACACGCCGAAGGGCCCCGCACGAGCGGGGCCCTTCGGCAGCGGAACGGGTGGCCTGCCGGAACACTGGCTGACCAGAACGGGTGGCCGGCCGGTGGGCCGGTCAGGAGAGGACGGCGGACGGCGGGGCGGTCGGCCAGGTCATCTTGATCAGGCCACCGTCCTCCCCGGCCGTGACCTTCACGTCGTCGACGAGACCGCTGATGACCGCGAGGCCCATCTCGTCCAACTCGGCTTCGGCCTCCTCCGCGGCCCCCGGAGCGTCCCCGGCGTGGTGCGACGCGTGCCGGGCCTCGTCGCCGACCTCGATGGAGAACTCCTTCTCCTCCTCGATCAGCATCACCGTCACCGGCGCCGCGATGTTGCTGCTCTGATGCAGCCCGACGGCACGGGAGCACGCCTCGCCGACGGCGAGCCTGACCTCGTCCAGGACGGCCTCGTCGACTCCGGCCCTGCGCGCCACCGCTGCCGCCACCAGCCGGGCGGTCCTGACGTGCTCGGGCAGCGCGCTGAAGCGGAGTTCGACGGTGGCCATGCATCCCCCTAGGAGCTACGGGCGTGCTGTCGAGGGGCCGGGCCGCCGAGAGCCCGGTCCCCCGCCTGTACTTCTTCCGCCCCGGACACCGGCCCGGGGCTGGCCACCGGTCAGTCGGTGGCCGCCACCGCCTCGTCGACCGAGGTGTGGATGGGGAACACCTTGGTCAGACCGGTGATGCGGAAGATCTTGAGAATGCGCTCCTGGTTGCAGACCAGGCGCAGCGAGCCCTCATGGGCCCGCACTCGCTTGAGACCGCCGACCAGTACGCCGAGCCCGGTGGAGTCGAGGAAGTCCACGCCCTCCATGTCGACGACGAGGTGGAAATTCCCGTCGTTCACCAGCTCGACCAGCTGTTCGCGCAGCTTGGGCGCGGTATATACGTCGATTTCGCCACCGACCTCGACGACCGTACGATCGCCGACGGTACGGGTCGACAGGGACAGGTCCACGGATCCTCCAGCACCTTGCTATCGAGCGTTCGCCCCTCGGGCACCTCGGCTTGAAGCCCCCGGGACGGTTCGCCAGCCGCGATGGCATTCAATCACTTACCGGCAGGCGTGCACGACGCCTTGGCCCCATTGTCCGTCACGCCGGTGACACACTCGATGCCGATGGCCAAGAATCACCGATCCGATCGAACCCCGACGGACACCGCAACCCGCCTGACGCCGGGCGCGGTTCTGGACCGGCTCACCTCCGGGCCGAGCCGGGCTGCGCGCATCACTCATACGGAGCACTTGCCCCCGCGGGCGGGTCGGCATGCCGTCTGGCCCGACCGGATTCGGCCCGAGGTCGTCGCGGCCGTCCAGAAGTGCGGGATCGAACACCCCTGGGCCCACCAGGCACGCGTCGCCGAGCACGCCCTCGACGGCGAGTCGGTGGTCGTCGCCACGGGCACGGCCTCCGGCAAGTCGCTGGCATATCTGGTCCCGGTGCTCTCCACGCTGCTGGAGGGCTCCGAGGCGCCGAACGGGCGCGGCGCCACCACCCTGTACCTGGCCCCCACCAAGGCCCTGGCGGCCGACCAGTGCCGCGCGGTGCGGGAACTCGCCCGGCCGCTCGGCAACGCCGTACGGGCCGCCGTGTACGACGGTGACACCCCGGTCGAGGAACGCGAGTGGATCCGCCAGTACGCCAACTACGTCCTGACCAACCCGGACATGCTGCACCGCGGGATCCTGCCCTCCCATCCCCGCTGGTCCGCCTTCCTGCGGGCCCTGAAGTACGTCGTCATCGACGAGTGCCACACCTACCGCGGCGTCTTCGGCTCCCACGTCGCCCAGGTGCTGCGCCGGCTGCGCCGGCTGTGCGCGCGCTACGGCGCCTCCCCCGTCTTCCTGCTGGCCTCGGCGACCGCGGCCGAGCCCGCCGGGGCCGCCCGCCGCCTCACCGGCCTGCCCGTGGTGGAGGTCGCCGACGACGCCTCCCCACGCGGCGAACTGGTGTTCGCCCTCTGGGAGCCCCCGCTCACCGAACTCCAGGGCGAGAAGGGCGCGCCCGTGCGCCGCACCGCCACCGCCGAGACCGCCGACCTGCTCACCGACCTCACCCTCCAGGGGGTGCGCTCGGTCGCCTTCGTCCGCTCCCGGCGCGGCGCCGAGCTGATCTCGGTGATCGCCCAGGAACGGCTGGCGGAGATCGACCGGCCGCTGGCCCGGCGTGTCGCGGCGTACCGGGGCGGCTATCTCCCCGAGGAGCGCCGCGCCCTGGAACGCGCCCTGCACTCCGGCGAGCTGCTGGGCCTGGCCGCCACGACCGCCCTGGAACTCGGGGTGGACGTCGCCGGCCTGGACGCCGTGCTGATCGCCGGATATCCCGGCACCCGCGCCTCCCTGTGGCAGCAGGCGGGCCGTGCGGGCCGGGCCGGCCAGGGCGCCCTGGCGGTGCTGGTGGCCCGCGACGATCCGCTGGACACCTTCCTCGTCCACCACCCGGAGGCCCTGTTCGACCAGCCGGTCGAATCCACCGTCCTCGACCCCGACAACCCCTACGTCCTCGCCCCCCACCTGTGCGCCGCCGCCGCCGAGCTGCCGCTCACCGCCGACGACATGGAACTGTTCGGCCCGGCCTGCCCGGACCTGCTGCCCCAGCTTGAGGCCGCGAAGCTGCTGCGCCGGCGGACCAGCGCGTGGCACTGGACCCGCCGGGAGCGGGCCGCCGACCTGACCGACATCCGCGGCGAGGGCGGGCGGCCCGTCCAGATCGTCGAGGCCGGCACCGGACGGCTGCTCGGCACGGTCGACGAGGCCGCCGCGCACACGAGCGTGCACGAGGGCGCCGTCCACCTGCACCAGGGCCGCACCTATCTGGTGCGCTCCCTGGACCTGGACGACTCGGTCGCCCTGGTCGAGGAGGCGAATCCGCCGTACACGACGGTCGCCCGCGACACGACCGCGATCTCCGTCCTGGAGACCGACGTCGAGGTCCCGTGGGGCGCGGGCCGCCTGTGCTACGGCTCCGTCGAGGTCACCAACCAGGTGGTCTCCTTCCTGCGCCGGCGTGTCATCACCGGGGAAGTGCTCGGCGAGACCAAGCTCGATCTCCCTCCCCGTACGCTGCGCACCCGCGCGGTGTGGTGGACGGTCACCGAGGACCAGCTCGACGAAGCCCGGATCAATCCGGAGATCCTCGGCGGTGCCCTGCACGCCGCCGAGCACGCGTCGATCGGCATGCTCCCCCTGTTCGCGACCTGCGACCGCTGGGACATCGGCGGGGTCTCCATCCCGCTGCACCCCGACACGCTCCTTCCGACGGTCTTCGTCTACGACGGCCACTCCGGCGGCGCGGGCTTCGCCGAGCGCGCCTTCCACACCGCCCGTGCCTGGCTCTCCGCCACCCGTGAGGCCATCGCCTCCTGCGAGTGCGAGGCCGGCTGCCCGTCCTGCATCCAGTCCCCCAAGTGCGGCAACGGCAACGACCCCCTCCACAAGAGGGGCGCCGTACGGCTGCTGACCGTGCTGCTGAAGGGGGCGCCCGCGGAGAAGGAAGCGGAGGCCGGAGGGGTGGCTCAGGGCGAAGGGGTGGCTTAGGCCGCTGGGGTGAGTTGGGCCGGCGGGGTGGGCTGGGCTGAGGGAGAGGGTCGGGCCGAGGGAGAGGGTCGGGCCAAGGGAGTGACCTGGGCCGAGGGGCTGGCGTCGGCGGAGGGGGTGGCTCAGGCCGAGGACGTGGGTTACGCCGATCGGGTGACCCTCCCGTTCAGGAGACGTCGCGCCGGCCGGTCGCAGGGGTGCCCGGTCGGTGGGCTGCCCCGCCCGCGCCCGGACCCGCGCCGCGAACGGCCCACGGCCCGACGCCGCCGTGACGTCCGAGACGTCACCGGTCAGGGCGCACCGGACGAGCCGGGCGCGCTGCGCCCGGGCCACCCGCTCCGCCCGCGCGCAGGCCGCCTCCCCGCCCTGCGCCCAGTGGTCCGCCGCGGCCAGCGCCGCCAGGTCGGCGGCCTGCGCCGCCCGGTGCCGGGCGACCACCGCCTGCCCCAGCGCGAGACCGGCCCCGAACACCACGCAGAGCAGCGCGATCGCCCCGACGCTCCAGACGGTGGCGGACCCGCGGTCGCGGCCGGAGCGGAGGCGGTTCATGAGCCCGCCCCGCTCGCCGCCCGGGCCCCCACCGTGTCCTCCGCCTCGGCCACGGCCTCCTCCCTCAGTTCGAACGGCAGCGCGCCCATCCCCGGTGGGTCCGCGACGACCGCCACCCGGACCTGCTCTTCCTCCCGGCTCACCGTGACCCGCGCGCCGCGCGGAGCCGCCTGCCGGGCCAGCCGGACGACGGCACCGTCCGGATCCTGGCGGGCGGCCGCCCGGGCACCCGCGCGTGCCGCGTCCACGCACTGGATCTGCGCGAGCACCACCAGCAGCCCCCACACCAGCGTCGTCACCACCAGCACCAGCACGGGCAGGACCATGGCGGCCTCCGCCGTCACGAACCCCCGGTCGGCCGCCCGCCCGCCCCGGCGCTCACATCCGCGCACTGAGGGCCCGTTTCACGATGTTCTGCAGCTCCGTCTTGACCTGGCCGCTCGTCACCACCTCGTACAGCAGCACGGCGAACGCCACCGCCGCGATGATCCCCATCGCGTACTCGGACGTGACCATTCCGCTGTCCCGGCGCAGCCGGCTCACCACGGCACGCATCCGTGCCCGTGTCTTCACGTACATCTCAACCCCCGTGAGGTCTCGTTCTGTCATCCACTCACCCGGTACGCGCCCCGCCGTATGCGGTCGCGTCCTCGGTTCCCTGCCTTTTCGCGGTACGCGCGCCCGCGCCGCACCTTCCTGTCAGCCGCCGCCTCCCCTCAGCACCCCGCCCGCCAGGCCGATCACCACGGGCAGCACGCCGACCGCGACGAAGGCGGGCAGGAAGCACAGCCCCACCGGCGCGGTGACCAGGACGGCCGCCCTCCGGGCCCGGGCCGTGGCGGTACGGGCCCGCTCCGCGCGGGCATCGGCCGCGAGCCGGGCGACCGGCGCGGCGGCCGGGAGCCCGGACTCGCCGGCCCGCTCCAGCAGTCGCGCCAGGGCCGCGGCGCCCGGTATCGAGGCGAGTCCTCGCCAGGCGTCGGCCGGTCCGCTGCCGAGTCGTACCTCCGCCGCTCCCCGCGCCAGTGCTTCCCCGACCGGCCCGCCCAGGGCATCGCCGACCGCCTGGGCGGCGACCACCGGTCCCGCGCCCGCCGCGACGCAGGCGGCCAGCAGATCGGCGGCCAGCGGAAGCTGCCGGGCGGCCTCGACCGTGTCGAAACCTGCGTCGGGAGGGCTCGTGGCGCGCTCCCGCCACCGCCACAGGGCCGCCGCACCGACCGCTCCGGCCACGGCCCCGGCCGGCCCGCCGATCAGCAGGCACCCGGCACCCACCACCCCCAGCACCGGAAGCCACCGCCGTACGGCACCTGGCGGCGCGAAGCGGGGACCCGCGTGCCGGTCCTTCGGCGTACCGGTGGAATCGGATGCCCCAGTGGCCCCAGACATCCCAGACGCCCCGGCCGCCTCCAGCAGCGAGGCCATCCGTCGGCGCACCCGCCGCTCCCGGCGCCATGCCACCGGCCACCGCACCGCCAGCCCCAGGAGGATCAGAGAGAGGGCCAGAAGAGCCACCGCACCCACAGTCGTCCCCAGCCTGTGGACAACATCGCCGCTCATGCCGCCTCCGCCCGCCGTACGATGCCCAGCGCCCACCACAGCCCCACGCCCTCCAGCGCCCCGCCGACGACCAGGCAGCCCAGGCCCGCTCCGGTGTGCAGCAGCACGTGCAAGGGGTCCGCGCCCATGGCCGTGCCGAGCAGGAGGCCCAAGACCGGCAGGCCGGCGAGCATCACCGCCGTGGCCCGGGCGCCCGCCAACTGCGCGCGCAGGTCGGCTCGCTGGTCCCGCTCCGCACGCAGGGCGGTGTCCAGCCGGTCGAGTCCGGCCGCAAGGCCCGCTCCCTGGTCGACGGCCACCCGCCAGCACGCCGCCAGTGCGCGCAGCCCCTCGGCGCCCGGTTGCCGGGCCGCGGTGGCGAGCGCGCCGGGCACGTCCCCGCCGAACCGCGCCGCCGCCAGCACAGCCGCCTGGGCGTCACCGAAGCCGTCCGCCTCCCGTGCGGCGCACAGCAGGGCCTGGCCCGGTTGTCGTCCGGCCCGCACCTCCCCGGCCAGTGCACCGCACAGCGCGATCACCGCGTCCGCCCGCCGCTCACGGACCCGGCGGGCGGCTCGGGCTAGCCGGTTCCGCCGTAGCACCGGTACCCCGGCCGCCCCCGCCGCGAGCGGCAGCACCGAGGAACCCAGCACCGCCACGAGCAATCCGGCGGCCAGTGCCCACCACTCGGAGCGCAACCGCGCGCGCAGGCGGACCAGTTGGCCCCAGACCCGTCCCCACACCGGAGGGCCGGTGCCCACGGCCTCGCCGCCCGCGAGCAGCAGCCGGGCGCGCCGGGCTCCCGTATGCCTCTCGCCCAGCATCAAGGCGCCCGCCACGGCGCACAGCACGACCGTCCCCATGACCATCGTGAGCATCGGCTCCTGCGGCAACCCGCCCATCACGTCGACCACTTCCCCTCCGGTTGCGCCGGGCGGAGCAGCTCCCGCAGCCGCTCCCATCCCCGTTCCTCCACGAACGCCCGCGCGCCCCAGCTCAGCGCCGGTACCGCCCGCACCCAGCCCGAGGCGTCCCGCTCCAGCACCCGCACCTCGGCGATGCGCCGCCGCCCGGCGTGGTCCCGCGCGAGGTGCACCACCACCGACAGCGCGGCGGCCAACTGGCTGTGCAGCGCGGCCCGGTCGAGGCCGGCCGCGGTGCCCAGCGCCTCCAGCCGGGCGGGGACGTCCGCCGCGGCGTTGGCGTGCACGGTGCCGCTGCCGCCTTCGTGGCCCGTGTTCAGCGCGGCCAGCAGGTGGACCACCTCGGCGCCTCGCACCTCGCCCACCACCAGCCGGTCCGGCCGCATCCGCAGCGCCTGCCGTACCAGGTCCTCCAGGGTGACCAGCCCCGCTCCCTCCTGGTTGGCGGGTCTGGTCTCCAGCCGGACGACGTGCGGGTGGTCGGGCCGCAGTTCCGCGGAGTCCTCGGCGAGCACGATGCGCTCGCCCGGTCCGACGAGTCCGAGCAGCGCGCTGAGCAGTGTGGTCTTGCCGCTGCCGGTGCCGCCGCTGATGAGGAAGGACACCCGGGCCCCGATGAGCGCCCGCAGCACGCGGTCCCCGCCCGGCGGTACCGTCCCGGCCGCCACCAGTTCGCCGAGGGTGAAGGCGCGCGGCCGTACGACCCGCAGGGACAGGCAGGTGCAGCCGACAGCCACCGGCGGCAGCACCGCGTGCAGCCGGGTGCCGTCGGGCAGGCGGGCGTCCACCCACGGCCGGGCGTCGTCCAGCCGCCGTCCTGCCACGGCGGCCAGGCGTTGCGCCAGGCGCCGTACGGCCGCCGCGTCGGGGAACGCGACGGCGGCCCGCTCCAGTCCGCCGCCGCGGTCCACCCAGACCCGGTCGGGGGCCGACACGAGGACGTCGGTCACGGACGGATCGGCGAGCAGCGGCTCCAGGGGGCCGCTGCCGATCAGCTCGGACCGCAACCGCTCGGCCGCGCCGAGCACTTCGGCGTCCCCGAGCACCCGGCCCTGTTCGCGCAGTGCCTGCGCCACGCGCGCGGGTGTGGGCTCGGCCCCGCTCTCGGCCAGCCGCTGCCGCACACCGTCCAGCAGCTCCGCGGGCATACCGTCCGGGGCCATGCCGGGAGTACCGGCGGCTCCCGCCAGAAGGGGTGGGCGCGCCGAGAGTGGTGGACGCGTCAGGTGCGGGGAACGCGTCGGGTGCAGGGAGCGCGCCAGGTGCGGCGGGCTCGCCAGGTGCGATCCGCCCGCGGCTCCGCCCCGCTCCCCCGTCGGCCCCTGCCGCCCGGTCGGCGCCCTCACGCGGCACCCGCCTCGACCAGCGCCCGCTCCCAGAAGGCCGTGCAGAACCGGGCCAGCGGTCCGCGCGCGGCGGCGCCCGGCGGTGTCCGGCCCTCGCCGGGGCGCCGCAGTCCGGACTCGGCGGGCACCTCGCCCACCAGCGGCAGTCCCAGCAGCCGGGCCACTTCGCATTCGTCGAGTCCGGGCGCGTACGGGCCCCGTACCACCACCCGCAGATCGCGCAGGACCATGCGGGCCACGGAGGCGACCCGCGCGGCCGCCGCCACGGCGCGCAGCTCGGCGGGGACCACGAGCAGTCCCACGTCGATCTGGGCCAGGGCCTCGGCCGCCGTCTCGTCGACCCGGCGGGGCAGATCGACCACCACGGTCCCGCCGCGCCGCCGGGCGGCGGCCAGGACCGCGCGGACGGCCTCCGGCGGCACGCTGACGCAGTCGCCGCGGTCCCAGCTGAGCACGCGCAGCGAGTGCAGCCACGGCAGCGACTCCTCCAGGGCGCCGCCGCCGACCCTTCCGCGCGAGGCCGCGAACGCCGGCCAGCGCAGCCCCTCGGCCGTCTCCCCGCCGAGCAGGACGTCGAGCCCGCCACCCAGCGGGTCGGCGTCCACGAGAAGCGCGCGCAGGCCCTCCCGCGCGGCGGTCACGGCGAGCGCGCAGGCCAGCGTGGACGCCCCGGCTCCGCCGCGGCCGCCGATGACGCCCACGGTGAGCGCGGGCCGGCCGACACCCTCGGCGACATCGGCGATCCGGTCGACCAGCCACTGCTCGCCGTCGGGCAGCATCAGGACGTGGTCCGCGCCGATCTCGACGGCGCGCCGCCAGACACCGGAGTCGTCCTGGTCGCGGCCGATCAGCACCACCCCGTGTCTGCGCGAGGCGGCGCCGCGGATCCGCCGGACGGCGTCGTCGCCGACCAGGACCAGGGGCGCGGTCTCCCAGCCGCCCCGGCGCTCGGGCAGCCCGTGATGGACCTCGGGGGTGGCGCCGGCGGCCGCGCACAGGCGCAGCAGGTCGTCCAGGAGTCCGGCGTCCTCGGTGAGGATCAGCGGCCTGCCCTGGCGCCCCGCGGGGCCCGGCGGTGGATCGTGGGTGACGGTTTCGGCCATGGGACTTCCCCCTCGCTGCTTGTCTCGCGCGGCCCCTGCGGCCCCGCGAATCCCGCGTACGTGAAGAGCCGGCCACGGGCCGCCATATGGGCGGCCGACAGAAACCGGCCAAACGCGCTCGACAAACGGAACCGGCCATGAACTCGGCGCCGTCGGTGTGCGCGGGAATCACGGTGCAACGAAGCGGAAAATGATGTGGATCTTGGTCGAAATCTGTGGACAACTCGGCGCAAGTGAAAATGACCGTCACCCAAACCGGTGACCCCTTGTGCCCGATCCCCCGCGTCTTCCACAGCGCAGCACGACGACTACGCGCGGTGACGAATCATGGTGGTGGCGGCGAAGGCCGGGCGGCGCGACCGAGGCGTTCGGGCGGCCCGCCGACGACAGAGGAAGGAGCGAAAATGCGTCCGGACATGCGACGACCCCCGCCGGGGGGGAGAGCGGGGGTCGTCTCCACGGCCGACTCGGGGGGGGAGGAGTCGGGCCGGGTTAGCACGGTCGCGAACGATCCGTGACTTCCATGGTGTACCCGAGAGCCCTCTCAGGCAAACCCACACGCCCACCTTACGCCGAATGGGCTGCCCCTATGCTCGGGGTCGTGGATAACCACTCCTTGCCCCGCACAGCGGCGTTCTTTGATCTGGACAAGACGGTCATTGCGAAGTCGAGCACGCTCACCTTCAGCAAGTCGTTCTACCAAGGCGGACTGATCAACCGCAGGGCCGTCCTGCGTACCGCCTATGCCCAGTTCGTGTTCCTCGCCGGTGGTGCGGACCACGATCAGATGGAGCGCATGCGCGAGTACCTGTCCGCGCTGTGCCGCGGATGGAACGTGCGACAGGTCAAGGAGATCGTCGCCGAGACCCTGCACGACCTGATCGACCCGATCATCTACGACGAGGCCGCCTCCCTCATCGAGGAGCACCACAGCGCCGGACGCGATGTGGTCATCGTGTCGACGTCCGGTGCGGAGGTGGTCGAGCCCATCGGTGAACTGCTCGGCGCGGACCGCGTGGTGGCCACCCGCATGGTGGTGGGCGAGGACGGCTGCTTCACCGGCGAGGTCGAGTACTACGCCTACGGACCGACCAAGGCGGACGCGGTCCGCGAGCTGGCCGCGTCCGAGGGGTACGACCTGGCCCGGTGCTACGCCTACAGCGACTCGGTCACCGACGTGCCGATGCTGGAGGCGGTGGGCAACCCGCACGCGGTCAATCCGGACCGGTCGCTGCGCAAGGAGGCGGTGGCGCGCGGATGGCCGATTCTGGACTTCCACCGCCCCGTGCGACTCAAGCAGCGGCTGCCCACGTTCTCCGTACCGCCGCGTCCGGCCCTGGTCGCGGCGGCCGCCGTAGGAGCCGCGGCCGCCACCGCGGGGCTCGTCTGGTACGCGAGCCGGCGCCGGGGCACGCTCGGCTGACAGGCCCCGTTTCCGGGCGGGAATTCCCTTCCGGTCACCGGCGTCCGATTACGTACCGTTCGGGCCTGAAAGTAAAGAAGTGCGGCCGGGGGTTCCGCTTGTCACACGGGTGCAGTACAAAGGACTCAACGGCCCGCGAGACCTTGAGGACACCCGAAAGGGTCACCTCACCTACGCATCCGGCCCCACGGACCGAGCATGGACACCGGGCACCCACGCGACGTCGACCCGTCGATTACGGGCCAGCCGCACCAGGTGACGGGCAAAGATCCCGGCCTGATGGGCGACATATCGAGGACGCTTGGTAACCCGGTGCTCATGCCAGCGGCGGTACGAGGACTCGTACCGCCGCAACTCTGTGTCCGCACCCCTGCGCCCGCACACTCCGTGTCCGCTACGCCGCGCCGCGCTGCAGCGCCTCGCACACCGCCGTCGACTCGCGCGCACCCAGCCCGACCGCCCCGGCGCAGTGCGCGATCCAGGCCGCCATGCCCTCCGGGGTGCCGGAGACATAGCCGTCGAGGGCGGCCAGGTAGGCGGCCCGGCCCAGTTCGGCGTGTCCCACCTCGGCCGGGCAGACCGACTTCGGGTCCAGGCCGCTGCCGACCAGGACGACACGCTCGGCCGCCCGCGCGATCAGGCCGTTGTGGGAGACGAACGGGCGCAGCGCCAGGATCTCTCCGTGCACGACGGCCGCCGTCACCAGGGCCGGGGCTGCACTGCCCATGATGATCAGCTCGGCCAGCCCCTCCAGCCGGCCGGACACCTCGGCCGCGCTCGGCAGTGCCAGTTCGATCAGCGGCTCGTCGACGCCCTCGCCCTCCTGACGCGGCCGTCCGACCGAGTCCTCCGTGCCGGCGGCGGCCACCAGATGCAGCCGGGCCAGCACTCTGAGGGGCGACTGCCGCCAGACGGACAGCAACTGCCCGGCCTCGGCCGTCAGCCGCAGCGCGGCCCCCAGTACGCGCGCCTCGTCGTCGCCGCTGAAGTCGGTGCGCCGGCGCACCTCCTCAAGGGCCCAGTCCGCCCCCGACAGCGCCCCGGAGCCGCGCGCGCCACGCAGCGCCGCCTCGGAGGTGACCGCGTTGCTCCGGCGCCGCATGATCCGGTGACCGTAGACCCGGTCCACGGCCTTGCGCACGGACTCGACGGACTCGGCCACCCCGGGCAGGGTGCCCAGCGTCGCGAGCGGATCAGCGGTCGCGCCTGTCGTACTCATGAGTACGACCCTACGCACCCGGGCGGCCCCCTCCTCGAAGGAGTGGTCTTCTTCACGCAGGCTGCCACGTACAGCTATTCCCCTACTACGCTTCGTGAACATGAAAATTGCTTTCGTCGGGAAGGGCGGCAGCGGCAAGACCACCCTGTCCTCCCTGTTCATCCGGCACCTCGCGGCGACCGGGGCGCCCGTCGTCGCGGTCGACGCCGACATCAACCAGCACCTGGGAGCCGCGCTCGGCCTGGAGGAGGCCCAGGCGGCGGCGCTGCCCGCCATGGGCGACCGGCTGCCGCTGATCAAGGACTACCTGCGCGGCAGCAACCCGCGCATCGCCTCCGCCGAGACGATGATCAAGACGACGCCGCCCGGCGAGGGCTCGCGCCTGGTGCGCGTCGCCGAGAACAACCCGCTCTACGACGCCTGCGCGCGACCGGTGGAACTCGACGGCGGCTCCGTCCGTTTGATGGTCACCGGTCCCTTCACGGACGCCGACCTGGGGGTCGCCTGCTACCACTCCAAGACCGGAGCGGTGGAGCTGTACCTGAACCACCTGGTGGACAGCCGGGACGAGTACGTCGTGGTCGACATGACGGCGGGCTCGGACTCCTTCGCCTCCGGCATGTTCACCCGCTTCGACATCACGTTCCTCGTCGCCGAGCCGACCCGGAAGGGGGTCTCCGTCTACCGCCAGTACAAGGAGTACGCCCGTGACTTCGGCGTGGTCCTCAGAGTCGTCGGCAACAAGGTGCAGGGCCAGGACGACCTCGACTTCCTCCGCGCCGAGGTCGGGGAAGACCTGCTGGTGACCGTCGGGCACTCGGACTGGGTGCGCGCCATGGAGAAGGGCCGGCCGCCCCGGTTCGAGTTCCTGGCGGACGCCGACCGCCGCGCCCTGCGCCTGCTCCAGGTCGCCGCGGACGCCACGTACGAGCTGCGCGACTGGGAGCGCTACACCCGGCAGATGGCGCACTTCCACCTCAAGAACGCCGTCTCGTGGGGCAACGAGCGCACCGGAGCCGACCTGGCGGCCCAGGTCGACCCCGGCTTCGTCCTCGGCGAGGGCGTCACCGCCTCCGCCTGACGGGCGCTACGGCTTGGGCGCCCCGGGCACTCCCTTGGGCGCCGGAGCCGGGCGGGCCGACAGGAAGGACGCCCAGCCCTGCTTGGGGGCCTCGCCGACCGTCAGGCCGCGCAGCTTGGCGAGGGTCTGCGGGTCCTGGGCGTCCAGCCAGTCCGTCAGCTGGTGGAAGGAGACGCAGCGCACCTCGGGCTTGTTGCACACCTCCTTCACGACATCCTCGACGGCGCGCATGTAGGTGCCGCCGTTCCATGACTCGAAGTGGTTGCCGATGACCAGCGGCGCGCGGTTCCCGTCGTAGGCGCGGTAGAAGCCCTTGAGGAGGCCGTCGCGCATCTGGTCGCCCCAGTAGTCGAACTTGTCGGGGTCGCCCTGGGTCTGCGTGCCCGACTGGTTGACCATGAAGTTGTAGTCCATGGTCAGCTGCTCGAAGGTGTGCCCGGGGAACGGCACGAGCTGCATGGACAGGTCCCACAGGCCGTCCCGCTTCTTGGGCCACACCTGGTTGTTGACGCCGCTGCTGTCGTAGCGGAAGCCCATCTGGCTCGCCGCCTTCATGAAGTTCTTCTG
This sequence comes from Streptomyces sp. NPDC047017, assembly GCF_040644175.1. Lineage (NCBI taxonomy): Bacteria > Bacillati > Actinomycetota > Actinomycetes > Kitasatosporales > Streptomycetaceae > Streptomyces > Streptomyces sp. NPDC047017. The sequence goes on from NZ_JBEYVW010000022.1 coordinate 118,561, forward strand.
GCCCTCCAGGCAGGGGGTGCGGCCGCCGATGAGTTCCTTGTCGTAGTCGAAGGGCAGCGAGGCCACGTTCTTCAGGCCGCTGTTGCTCTTCCAGGTCTTCACGAACTGCTTGGCCTGGTCGATCTCGCTCTTCCACTCGTCGACCGACCACTGGCCGACCCCGCCCTGGGGGCCGCAGAAGTGCCCGTTGAAGTGGGTGCCGATCTCGTTGCCCTCCAGCCACGCCAGACGTGCCTGCTCGGCGGTGGCGGCGATGCCCTGGTCGTCGTTGAAGCCGATCTCCGAACTGCCCGGCGCGTGCTGCGGGGGCCGGTACAGGTCGCGCTTCCCCTCCGGCAGCATGTACACGCCGCTGAGGAAGAAGGTCATGTTCGCGTGGTTGTCCTTGGCCACCTTGCGGAAGTGCGAGAACAACTTCTGGCTGTCCTCGCCGGCGCCGTCCCAGGAGAACACGACGAACTGTGGCGGCTTCTCACCGGCCTTCAGCCGTTCCGGCTTGGGCAGGTGCGGCTGGGCTCCGGTGTACGCGGTCGACCCGTCGCCGATCAGACGGACGACGCTCCCCGGCGCTTGCGCTGCCTTCGGCGCACCGTGCGCGCCCTGCTTGGGTGCGTCGGGTCCGCTCGCGCAACCGGCGAGCGACGAGGCGCAGGCCACGGTGGCGACGACGCCCATGGCGATCCTCTGGGTGGCGGCCATGTTCCGCCCACCTTCTTCCTTCTCTCGTCCAACGCCGAGACGGCGTGTGCTGGCGCTGTGCCGGACGTGCCGACAGCGCCGTCAAGGTCGCACGGGGCTGAGAAGGAATTAATACGACAAGCCGATAAAAAGTTCACTTCACCCGTGAAGGTGAATGCATACCCCATTCGCACAGAAAACCTATGCAAGGACTTTACGTTGCATTACTTTTGCTTTACCCGGCTTTGGTTCGGCCGTTCCCGAGGAAGGGTGAGACATGTCAGCCTGCGTTCCCCTCCGCACCAGCAACTCCTCGCCGTCCCACCGCTCCCACCCACCGCACAGCCCGCCTCCGCGCCGGCGGCGCCGCTTCCCGGTGGCGGGCGCCGATCTGTCGGCCGCCGTCGCGGTCTTCCTGATCGCCCTGCCGCTGTCCCTCGGCATCGCGCTGGCCACCGGCGCCCCGCTCCGCGCCGGCCTGATGGCCGCCGCCGTGGGCGGCCTCGTCGCCGGCCGGCTCGGCGGCTCCCCCCTCCAGGTCAGCGGGCCTGCCGCCGGGCTCACCGTCGTCACCGCCGACCTGATCCATCGCTACGGATGGCGCACGACCTGTGCCATCACCGTCCTCGCCGGTCTGACCCAACTCCTCCTGGGCTGCCTGCGCGTGGCCCGTGGCGCGCTCGCTGTCAGCCCCGCCGTCGTGCACGGCATGCTCGCCGGCATCGGCGTCACCATCGCCGTCGCTCAGGTCCACATCGTCCTCGGCGGCAGCCCGCAGAGTTCCGTCCTCGCCAACCTCGGTGCGCTGCCTGCTCAGTTGGCCCGCCTGGACCCGGCCTCCGTCGCCGTCAGCGCGCTGACCCTGGCCCTGCTGCTCCTCTGGCCGCGGCTTCCCGGCCGGGCCGGACTCCGGCTGCGCAGAGTGCCGGCCGCGCTCGTCGCCGTGGCCGGGGCCACCGCCACCGCCTCCCTGACCGGGCTGGTGCTGCCCAGGGTCGACCTGCCGAGCTGGCGCAGCCACGCCCTCGCCGGACTGCCCGACGGACCGGTGCTCGGCATCGCCGCGGCCGTGCTCAGCACGACGCTGGTGTGCAGTGTGCAGTCGCTGCTCGGCGCCGTCGCCGTGGACAAGCTGGCGGGCGGCCGCCCTGGACCGGCCGCCCGCCTCGGCCGCTCGGACCTGGACCGCGAGCTGCTCGGCCAGGGAGCCGCCAACGTGGTTTCCGGCGCACTCGGCGGGCTGCCCGTCGCGGGGGTGGCCGTACGGAGTTCGGCGAACGTGCGGGCGGGTGCCGTCAGCCGGAACTCCACGATGCTGCACGGCGTTCTCGTGGTGGCCGCCGCGCTGCTGATGGTCCCCGTCCTGGAGCTGGTCCCGCTCGCCGCGCTCGCCGCCCTGGTCATGGCCGTCGGCATCCAGATGGTGTCCCTGCACCACATCCGCACGGTGACCCGCCACCGAGAAGCGGCGGTGTACGCCGTCACCACTCTCGGCGTAGTCGTCCTCGGGGTCCTCCAGGGCGTGGGCCTCGGGGTCGCCGTGGCCGTCGCCGTCGCCCTGCGCCGCCTCACCCGCACCCGGATCACCCACGAAGAGCGGGACGGGGTCCATCATGTGCGGGTGCGCGGGCAGTTGACCTTCCTCGCGGTGCCGCGCCTCAGCCGGGTCCTGCACCTCGTGCCCCACGGAGACGAAGCGGTCGTCGAACTGGACGGCTCCTTCATGGACCACGCGGCGTACGAGACGCTGCAGGACTGGCAGCGGACGCACACCGCGCGGGGCGGTTCCGTCCGGCTCACCGCGGGCCGCACCGGCGTACGCCTCGCCGAGCCCACCGGCCCGTCCGGAGCGGAATGCCGCTGCCGCCCCTGGACACCCTGGCGCAACCACCAGTGCGGGTCGGGACCATGGCAGGCGCCGAACGAAGGGACGAGGGCGGGGGCGGCCACGGACACAGGGACCGACACGGGCACGGGCACGGACGCAGGCCGAGGTACGTACTCCGGCGCACATACCAAGCCCGGAACAGGAGTAGGAGTAGGAGCAGCAGCGGCGACGGGTGCGGACGCGCAGACGCCCACGGGCCTCGGCGCGGCCCTGGGACCAGGCCCCGGCAGGGCGCGGCTGGCGCGCGGGATCAGCGCGTTCCAGCGGACCACCGCACCGCATGTGCGCGACGAGCTGGCGCGGCTGGCTCGGGAGGGACAGCAACCGTCGCAGCTCTTCCTCGCGTGCGCCGACTCCCGGCTGATCACGTCGATGATCACCTCCAGTGGCCCCGGCGACCTCTTCGTCGTGCGCAACGTGGGCAACCTCGTGCCGCTCCCCGGGGCGAACGGCGGCGACGCCTCGGTGGCGGCCGGGATCGAATACGCGGTGGACGTGCTCGGGGTGCGTTCCATCACGGTGTGCGGTCACTCCGGCTGCGGGGCGATGCAGGCGCTGCTGAACACGGGCACCAGCCAAGGCACCGGCGCGAGCACCGCCCCTGACAACAGCACCACCGCTGGCTCCTGCTCCGGCTCCGGCGCCGACACCGGCCCCGGACACGCCAGAACCCCCCTCGGCCGCTGGCTGCGGCACGGGATGCCCAGTCTGGAGAGGATGGCCGGCTCCGGCCGACCCGGGTCCGGGCCCGGGCTGTCCGGGCGCGCACCCGCCGACGCGGTCGAGGAGCTGTGCCTGGCCAATGTCATCCAGCAGCTGGACCACCTGCGCGCTCACGACTCGGTGGCCCGGGCGCTGCGGAGGGACGCGCTGGAGTTGCACGGGATGTACTTCCACATGGCCGAGGCGCAGGCGTATCTCCTCACAGGAGAGCCCGGTGGGGAGGTGTTCGCGCCCGTGGAGGCCGTGGAGGCCGGGGTGGAGCCGCGCGTCCGGACGTGACCGGTGACACACGCCGACACGCGCCCCGACCGCATGGCCGGTCCCGTTCCCGGGGGCCATGCTGAATCCGGAAGGCGCGCCGCCCCCGGGAACGGCCGACCGGCCATCGTCCACCGACCGCCTTCCACCTCGCACGCTCCACCGCCGGAGCTGTGCGAACGCTTCACAACAGGTCTAAACCAATTACCGGTCGGCCCTTGTCATCGGACCCCCGGGTCTGATGAGCTGTGGCCTGGGACACAACGGACACCCTGGGAAAGGGAGATGTCGTGAGCAACGAAAGCCTGGCCAACCTCTTGAAGGAGGAGCGACGCTTCGCGCCGCCCGCTGACCTGGCCGCCAACGCCAACGTCACGGCAGAGGCGTACGAACAGGCCAAGGCTGACAGGCTCGGCTTCTGGGCCGAGCAGGCCCGCAGGCTGACCTGGGCCAAGGAGCCGACCGAGACCCTGGACTGGTCGAATCCGCCGTTCGCCAAGTGGTTCAAGGACGGCACGCTCAATGTGGCGTACAACTGCGTGGACCGGCATGTGGAGGCCGGCAACGGCGACCGGGTCGCCATCCACTTCGAAGGCGAGCCGGGCGACAGCCGGGCCATCACCTACGCCGAGCTGAAGGACGAGGTCTCCCGGGCCGCGAACGCCCTCACCGAGCTGGGCGTCCAGAAGGGCGACCGGGTCGCGATCTACATGCCGATGATCCCGGAGACGGCGGTCGCGATGCTGGCCTGCGCCCGCATCGGCGCGGCGCACTCGGTCGTCTTCGGCGGCTTCTCGGCGGACGCGCTCGCCACCCGTATCCAGGACGCCGACGCCAAGGTCGTGATCACGGCCGACGGCGGCTACCGGCGCGGCAAGCCGTCCGCGCTCAAGCCGGCCGTCGACGAGGCGGTCGGCCGCGTGGACGGCGTCCGCAACGTCCTCGTGGTCCGGCGCACCGGCCAGGACGTCGCCTGGGACGACAGCCGCGACCTGTGGTGGCACGAGGTCGTCGGCGGGCAGTCGGCGGAGCACACCCCGGAGGCGTTCGAGGCCGAGCACCCGCTGTTCATCCTCTACACCTCGGGCACCACGGGCAGGCCCAAGGGCATCCTGCACACCTCCGGCGGCTACCTCACGCAGGCCGCGTACACGCACTGGGCCGTCTTCGACCTCAAGCCGGAGACGGACGTGTACTGGTGCACGGCCGACGTCGGCTGGGTCACCGGTCACTCGTACATCGTGTACGGCCCGCTGGCCAACGGCGGTACGCAGGTGATGTACGAGGGCACGCCCGACACCCCGCACCAGGGCCGGTTCTGGGAGATCGTCCAGAAGTACAAGGTGTCCATCCTGTACACGGCGCCGACCGCGATCCGGACGTTCATGAAGTGGGGCGACGACATCCCCGCGAAGTTCGACCTGTCCTCCCTGCGCGTGCTCGGCTCGGTGGGCGAGCCGATCAACCCGGAGGCGTGGATCTGGTACCGCAAGAACATCGGCGGGGACCGGACCCCGGTCGTCGACACCTGGTGGCAGACGGAGACCGGCGCCATGATGATCTCCCCGCTGCCGGGCGTGACCGAGGCCAAGCCGGGCTCGGCGCAGCGCCCGCTGCCCGGCATCAGCGCGACCGTCGTGGACGACGAGGCCAACGAGGTGCCCGACGGCGGCGGTGGCTACCTGGTGCTCACCGAGCCGTGGCCGTCGATGCTGCGCACCATCTGGGGCGACGACCAGCGCTTCCTGGACACCTACTGGTCCCGCTTCGAGGGCCGGTACTTCGCCGGTGACGGCGCGAAGAAGGACGACGACGGCGACATCTGGCTGCTCGGCCGCGTGGACGACGTGATGCTGGTCTCCGGCCACAACATCTCCACCACCGAGGTCGAGTCCGCGCTCGTCGCCCACCCCTCGGTCGCCGAGGCGGCGGTGGTCGGCGCGGCGGACGAGACGACCGGGCAGGCGATCGTGGCCTTCGTGATCCTGCGCGGTTCGGCCGCGGAGAGCGAGGGGCTGGTCGACGAGCTGCGCAACCACGTCGGCAGCACGCTCGGGCCGATCGCGAAGCCCAAGCGGGTCCTGCCGGTCGCGGAGCTGCCGAAGACCCGTTCCGGGAAGATCATGCGCCGCCTGCTGCGCGACGTGGCGGAGAACCGGCAGCTCGGAGACGTCACGACCCTGACGGACTCCGCGGTCATGGACCTCATCCAGTCCCAGCTCCCCTCGGCGCCCAGCGAGGACTGAGCGCGCGTCCCGCGGACCGCTTCGCGCATGGAGCGCGAGCGGAAGGGGCACCCGGCGGCAGATACACGCCGCCGGGTGCCCCTTCCCGCATCCGCGCGCACACCACAACCCGCATCACTCATCACCTCCCCCACCGCTCACCACGTCTCGTATCGCACATCACCTCCCCCACCGCACACCACAACCCGCACCACCCATCACCTCCCCCACCGCAGACCGCGTCCTACGCGCCCGCACCACTCCCCCCGCACACCGCGTCCCACCCGCACCCACCACTCCCGCCGCACTTTGGGTACAGTCAAGAGAGCGTCAACGACGCGACAAGATCCTCAATCAGGTGCGCCGGGAAGTCTGGTCGGCATGTGCTCAGCGCTGCCCACCGACCGGAGGTTCCCGTGGCCACCCCCCGCACCAGCACCGCCCGTAAAGTCCTTGGACGCCTGTCCCTGCCCGAGCGGACCTTCGTGGCGGACGCCCTGCGCACCGAGACCGTCGGGGGCATGCTGTTGCTGTTCGCCGCGATCGCCGCGCTGGTGTGGGCGAACGTCCCGGCCCTGCGCGCGAGCTACGAGAGCGTCGGCCACTTCCCCCTCGGCCCCGCCGCCCTCGGCCTGCACCTGTCCGTCGCGCACTGGGCCGCCGACGGGCTGCTCGCGGTCTTCTTCTTCGTCGCGGGTATCGAACTCAAGCGTGAGCTGGTCGCGGGCGACCTGCGCGACGCCCGGGCGGCCGCGCTGCCGGTGGTCGCGGCGCTGTGCGGCATGGCGGCCCCGGCGGCCGTCTACGCCCTCACCAACCTCGCCGGCGGCGGCTCGCTGGGCGGCTGGGCGGTGCCGACCGCCACCGACATCGCGTTCGCGCTGGCCGTGCTGGCGGTCATCGGCACCTCGCTGCCCAGTGCCCTGCGCGCCTTCCTGCTCACCCTGGCCGTCGTCGACGACCTGTGCGCGATCCTGATCATCGCAATCTTCTTCACCGACCGGCTGGACTTCGCCGCCCTCGGCGGGGCCTTCGTGGGCCTGGCCGTCTTCTGGGTGCTGCTGCGCAAGGGCGTGCGCGGCTGGTACGTGTACGTGCCGCTCGCGCTGGTCGTGTGGGGGCTGATGTACAACAGCGGCGTGCACGCCACCATCGCGGGCGTCGCGATGGGCCTGATGCTGCGCTGCACCACCCGCGAGGGCGAGGAGCGTTCTCCCGGCGAGCACATCGAGCATCTCGTACGGCCGCTGTCGGCGGGTCTGGCGGTTCCGCTGTTCGCGCTGTTCAGCGCGGGGGTGTCCGTCTCCGGCGGGGCGCTGGCGGACGTGTTCACCCGGCCCGAGACGCTCGGCGTCGTCCTCGCCCTGGTCGTCGGCAAGACGGTCGGCATCTTCGGCGGGACCTGGCTCACCGCCCGCTTCACCAGGGCCTCGCTCAGCGACGAACTGGCCTGGCCGGACGTGTTCGCGCTCGCCACGCTCGCCGGGATCGGCTTCACCGTCTCGCTGCTCATCGGCGAACTCGCCTTCACCGGCGACGCGGCGCTGACGGACGAGGTCAAGGCCGCCGTCCTCACCGGCTCCGTGATCGCGGCGGCGCTCGCGACGGTCCTGCTCCGGATGCGCAACGCCCGCTACCGCCGGCTGTGCGAGGCCGAGGACCGCGACGACGACCTCGACGGCGTCCCGGACGTGTACGCGCAGGACGACCCCGCCTACCACCTGCGCATGGCCGCGATCCTCGAACGCAAGGCCGCCGAGCACCGCCGGCTCGCCGAGGAGAAGGCGAAGGAGCAGGCGGCGGAGAAGGCGGCCGAACGGGCACAGCGGCTTGCCGAAGTGCCGGGCGGGGCAGGCGAGCAGAACGACAGTCCGGCATGATCTGACGGGACGGTACAAAAAGCTGGACCGTACTGGATCGCAGAGTCAGGCAGAAGAGCAGAAAAGGGAGACCCGCGATGAGCGCACCCGACGGCAGCCCGGTCGGCGCCGAACGCAGCATCGGCCAGCTGTTCGCCTCGGCCACGGCGGAGATGTCGGCGCTGGTGCACGACGAGATCGCGTTGGCCAAGGCCCAGCTGAAGCAGGACGTCAAGCGCGGCGCGGTCAGCGGCGGCGCGTTCTCGGTGGCCGGCGCCATCCTGCTGTTCTCGCTCCCGATGCTCAACTTCGCCCTGGCGTACGGCATCCGCACCTGGAGCGGCTGGAACCTCGGCTGGTGCTTCCTGCTGTCCTTCGCGGCCAATGTGCTGATCGCCGTCCTCCTCGGGCTGCTCGGCACCGTCTTCGCGAAGAAGGCCAAGAAGGGCAAGGGCCCCCAGAAAGTGGCCGCCTCGATGAAGCAGACGGCCGGTGTGCTCCAGAACGCCAAGCCGCACCCGCGTCCGCAGACCCCCGTGCTGGAGGACCGGGCACCGCAGGCCATCGAGGCTGTGGCACGCTCGTCCTCATGACGGACCCCGCCACTCCCTCGGCGCAATCGACCTCGGTCGTACGGATCGACGTGCCCGGCGACCGGAAGGTGACGCACCGGGACGTCGCCGCCAACGGCGCCCGCTTCCACATCGCCGAGCTGGGCGAGGGGCCGCTGGTGCTGCTGCTGCACGGCTTCCCGCAGTTCTGGTGGACCTGGCGGCACCAGCTGACCGCCCTCGCGGACGCCGGCTTCCGGGCCGTGGCGATGGACCTGCGGGGCGTGGGCGGCAGCGACCGCACACCGCGCGGCTACGACCCGGCGGGCCTGGCCCTCGACGTCACCGGCGTGATCCGTTCGCTGGGCGAGCCGGACGCGGCCCTGGTCGGCCACGACCTCGGCGGCTACCTGGCGTGGACGGCGGCGGCGATGCGCCCCAAGCTGGTGCGGCGCCTGGCCGTGGCCTCCATGCCGCACCCGCGGCGCTGGCGCTCGGCGATGCTCTCGGACGTCCGGCAGACCGCCGCGAGTTCCTACATCTGGGGGTTCCAGCGGCCCTGGGTCCCCGAACGGCAGCTCACCGCGGACGACGGCGCGCTGGTGGCCCGGCTGGTACGGGACTGGTCGGGGCCGCGGCTGCCGGACGACGAGGCGGTGGAGACGTACCGCAGGGCCATGTGCATCCCGTCGACGGCGCACTGCTCGGTCGAGCCGTACCGCTGGCTGGTGCGCTCGCTGGCCCGCCCGGACGGCATCCAGTTCTACCGTCGGATGAAACGTCCGGTGCTCGTGCCCACGCTGCATCTGCACGGCTCCCTCGACCCCGTGCAGCGCACCCGCAGCGCCGCCGGTTCCGGTGAGTACGTGGAGGCCCCGTACCGCTGGCGGCTGTTCGACGGGCTGGGGCACTTCCCGCACGAGGAGGACCCGGCGGCGTTCTCCACCGAGCTGATCAACTGGCTGAAGGACCCCGAGCCGGACCGCTGACGGCGGCGCCCGGTGACCGGTCCGGTGACGTGGCGGTCCGGTGATGTGGGCGGTCCGCCCGGTATCCGGACGTGAACAGCTGTTCTCCGAACGGCCAATTGCCCGGCGCATAAGCCAATTCGCGCACCCCTGGGAGGTTATGGACCTTGGGGCGGGGGCAGACGTCGGGGTATGGGCTGGACGCACGACTACAGTGACGTAGCACGCACCCGCCGTTCGGCGAGCGGACCGGGATCCCTGCACGGGGATGCCCGGCAACTGACGGACGCCGACCCGCGGGTGGGCATTCCCCTCATTCTGCGCCGCCGGGCCCGCTGGGTCTCGGTACGGCTGCGCCACCCGCGCACCTGATCCGCCGCCGGCCCCGCCGCGGCGCTACATCGCGCAGTTGTCGCTGTCCACCTGCTGGGTGGCGGTGCGGCCCCGGGCGATGTCCTGCTCGATCTCGTCGGCCGTGAGCGCGTAGCCGGTCTCGGCGTCGTCGAGGGACTTGGCGAACACCACGCCGTACACCCGGCCGTCCGTGGTGAGCAGCGGGCCGCCGGAGTTGCCCTGGCGGACGGTCGCGTAGAGCGAGTAGACGTCACGGCGGACGGTGCCGCGGTGGTAGATGTCCGGGCCGCTGGCGGTGATGCGCCCGCGCACGCGCGCGGCGCGCACGTCGTACGAGCCGTTCTCCGGGAAGCCGGCGACGATCGCGCTGTCCCCGCTGTGCGCGTCCGTGCCGGTGAACTGGAGCGCGGGCGCCTTCAGGTCCGGCACGTCGAGCACGGCGATGTCGCGGCGCCAGTCGTACAGGACGACCTTGGCGTCGTACTTCCTGCCCTCGCCGCCTATCTGGACGGTGGGTTCGTCGACGCCGCCGACCACGTGCGCGTTGGTCATGACCCGGCGGTCGCCGAAGACGAAGCCGCTGCCCTCCAGCACCTTGCCGCAGCCGTGCGCGGTGCCCACGACCTTGACGACGGAGCGCTGGGCGCGGGCGGCGACGGCGCTGTTGCGCAGCGCCGGGTCCGGCGGCCGGACGTCGGTGATGGGCTCGTCGGCGAACGGGCTGAACACCTGCGGGAAGCCGTTGCGCGCGAGGACCGAGGTGAAGTCCTTGAACCAGCTGTTGGCCTGCTCGGGCAGGACGTCGGAGACGCCGATGAGCACCCGGGAGCCGCGCACCTCCTTGCGGACGGTCGGTATCGCGGTGGCGGCCAGCAGCGAGGCGATCAGCCAGGCGACGAACAGCAGGGCGGCGACGTTGACCACGGCACCGCCGGTCGCGTCCAGGGCGCGGGCCGGGGACCAGGTGATGTGCACCCGCAGCTTGTTGCCGAGGTGGGTGGTCAGGGCCTGGCCGACCGAGGCACAGATGATCACGACGATGACCGCGACGACGGCCGCGGTGGTGCCGACGGGGGTGTCGTCCGTGACGGCGTCCCAGACCACCGGGAGCGTGTACACGGCGATCAGGCCGCCGCCGAGGAAGCCGAGCACCGACAGGATGCCCACGACGAAGCCCTGGCGGTAACCGATGACCGCGAACCACACGGCGGCGAGCAGCAGCAGGATGTCCAGCACGTTCACTGCGTCGAGCCTCGCCTCATCGTCTTCCGGTCACACAGGTCGGCCGGGGCCCGGCCCGCCACGCGGTCGGGAGCAGGACACGGCGTCCTCGCGGGCTCCCGCCCGAACGGCACGGGTTCACCCTGTCATGACCTCCAGTCGAGCGGGACCTGCTTGCCGCGGTCCCACGGCAACTCCCAGCCCGCGTAGTGCAGCAGACGGTCGATGATGCCCGCGGTGAAGCCCCACACGAGCGCCGATTCGACCAGGAATGCCGGGCCTCGGTGCCCGCTGGGGTGGACCGTCGTCGCGCGGTTGCCCGGGTGCGTGAGATCCGCCACGGGGACCGTGAAGACCCGGGCGGTCTCGGCCGGATCGACGACGTCCACCGGGCTGGGCACACGCCACCAGCCGAGCACGGGGGTGACGACGAAGCCGCTGACCGGGATGTAGAGCCGCGGCAGCACACCGAACAGCTGTACGCCGTCCGGATCGAGCCCGGTCTCCTCCTCGGCCTCGCGCAGCGCGGCCCGCAGCGGGCCCTCGCCCTGCGGGTCGCCGTCCTCGGGGTCGAGCGCCCCGCCGGGGAAGGAGGGCTGACCGGCGTGGGAGCGCAGCGAACTCGCCCGCTCCATGAGCAGCAGCTCGGGGCCGCGCTCGCCCTCGCCGAACAGGACGAGCACGGCGGACTGGCGCCCCGCGCCGTCCTCGGGCGGCAGGAAGCGGCTCAGCTGGACGGGCTGGACCGTCTCGGCCACCCGCACCACCGGGTCCAGCCACTCGGGCAGGCCCTCCGCGCTGAGCGCCACCGGGGCGGCTTGCGCGCCGCGCGCCGTCTGCCGGGCCGTTCCCTGTGCTGCCGCGCTCGCCGTTCCGCGCGCTGTCCCGTGCCCCGTGGCGCTCGCCGTTCCGTGCGTCGTGTCGCTCGCTCTCGTCATCGCCGCCCCTGTTCCCGGCGCCGCCGCCGTTCTGCCGTGTCCAACGCCCGAGGGCTCCGAGATCGTTCCGTCCCGGTCATCCGGCCGCCAGCGGCGGTGCCGGGATGCCGCCCGCGTCGAGGTAGGACTGCGGGGGCTTGAGGCGCTGGCCGGGGAAGCCGCCCTTCTCGTACTTCAGCAGCTTCTTCGCCTTCTCCGGATCGGTCTCGCCCTCGCCGTACGCCGGGCAGAGCGGCGCGATGGGGCAGGCGCCGCAGGCGGGCTTGCGGGCGTGGCAGATGCGGCGGCCGTGGAAGATCACATGGTGCGAGAGCATGGTCCACTCGCTCTTGGGGAAGAGCGCGCCGACGGCCGCCTCGATCTTGCCGGGGTCGGTCTCCTCGGTCCACTGCCAGCGCCGCACCAGCCGCTGGAAGTGCGTGTCCACGGTGATGCCGGGGCGGCCGAAGGCGTTCCCCAGCACCACGAAGGCCGTCTTGCGCCCGACGCCGGGCAGCGTGACGAGGTCCTCCAGGCGGCCCGGCACCTCGCCGCCGAACTCCTCCACCAGCGCCTTGGACAGGCCCATGACCGACTTGGTCTTGGCCCGGAAGAAGCCGCAGGGCCGCAGGATCTCCTCGACCTCCTCGGGGTTGGCGGCGGCCAGGTCCTCCGGGGCCGGGTACTTGGCGAACAGCGCGGGCGTGGTCTGGTTGACCCGCAGGTCGGTGGTCTGCGCGGACAGGACCGTGGCGACCAGCAGCTGGAACGGGTTCTCGAAGTCCAGTTCGGGGTGGGCGTACGGGTACACCTCGGCGAGTTCGCGGTTGATCCGGCGGGCGCGGCGGACCAGGGCCGTGTGCGACTCGCCCTTCGGGGACTTCGCGGCGACCGTCTTCACGGGCGAGGCGTCCGCCACGGCCGCGGCGGCCTTCTGCGGGGCGACGACCGCCTTCTTGGGGGGTACGGCCTTCTTCGCGGGGGCCTTCGCGGCGGCTGCCTTCCCGGCGGTGGTCCTTCCGCCGTTGGTCTTCCCGGCAGTCGCCTTTCCGGCAGTCGCCTTCTTGCCGCCGGCCGCCTTCTTCGCCACTGCCTTCTTCGCCACTGCCTTCTTCGCCACTGCCTTCTTCGCCGGCGTCTTCTCCGCAGGAGCCTTCTCCGCCGCGGTCTTCTTCGCGGGAGCCTTCTTCACAGGTGCCCTTTTCGTCGCTTTTGCCGCTTCACCATCGCCCTCGGGCGCGTGTTCGCCCACGGCGGAATCCTGACGTACAACCACCCGCGCAGCCCCCTCGGCCTGTGCTCTCACCGGCGATTCGGACACCCGGCCAGCCTAGAGGCCCGGCACCGGCAACCGCCCCGAACCCCGGAGACCGGCGTCCGATCGGACCCCTGCCGCGTACCCCGGGACACCTGTACGGCATCCTTGTGACAGATCACACTGTTTGGACCGTCCGGCAAAATGGGGAACACGGACCCCTGGCAACAGGGGACAAGATCCCCTGAGCAGGTCGACAAGGAGAGAACTCGTGGACGACGTTCTGCGGCGCAATCCGCTCTTCGCGGCGCTCGACGACGAGCAGGCCGCGGAGCTTCGCGCCTCCATGACGGAGGTGACCCTCGCCCGTGGCGACTCGCTGTTCCACGAGGGCGACCCGGGCGACCGCCTGTACGTGGTCACCGAGGGCAAGGTCAAGCTGCACCGCACCTCCCCCGACGGCCGCGAGAACATGCTCGCCGTCGTGGGCCCCGGTGAGCTGATCGGCGAGCTGTCGCTCTTCGACCCGGGCCCGCGCACCGCGACGGCGACCGCGCTGACCGAGGTCAAGCTGCTCGCCCTGGGCCACGGCGACCTCCAGCCCTGGCTGAACGTGCGGCCCGAGGTGGCCGGCGCCCTGCTGCGCGCCGTCGCCCGGCGGCTGCGCAAGACCAACGACCAGATGTCCGACCTGGTCTTCTCCGACGTGCCGGGCCGGGTCGCCCGCGCGCTGCTGGACCTCTCCCGGCGCTTCGGCGTGCAGTCCGAGGAGGGCATCCACGTCGTGCACGACCTGACGCAGGAGGAGCTGGCCCAGCTGGTCGGCGCGTCCCGCGAGACGGTCAACAAGGCCCTGGCCGACTTCGCCCAGCGCGGCTGGCTGCGCCTGGAGGCGCGCGCCGTCATCCTGCTGGACGTGGAGCGGCTGGCCAAGAGGTCGCGCTGACCCCGCAGGCCCGTCCCGCGGCCGTGCCCGGTCACCGCCGGGGCCTGACCGCGGGGGGATACATCGCGCGCGAGGGATCTCTCGCGCGCGTGCCGGACGCCTTCCGGCCCGTCGTCGCGGCGGCCCGTGACCGGCTGCCGCGGGTCTATGGAGAGCGGCTGCACAGCGCCTACCTCTACGGGTCGATCCCCCGGGGCACCGCGCGCGTGGGCCGCAGCGGCCTCGACCTGCTGGTCGTCCTGCGGGACGAGCCGGCGGACGCCGACCGGCAGGAGGCCCGGGCGCTCGGCACGGCACTCGACCGGGAGTTCGCCCAGATCGACGGTGCCGGTCTCCTGCTCCACAGCCGGGACGGGCTGCTGAGCACCCCGGAGCGGTACGACATGGGCTGGTTCGTGGCCTGCCTGTGCACCCCGCTGCTCGGTGAGGATCTCGCCGCCCGCCTGCCCCGCTACCGCCCCGGCGACCCGCTGCTCGCCCGCGAGACCAACGGGGACCTGGCCCTGCTCCTCCCCCGGTGGCGGACCCGGATCGCCGCGGCCGAGGACACCGAGGAGGCCCGCAGGCCCCTGATGCGGTCCATGTCCCGCCACCTCGTGCGGACGGGATTCACCCTGGTCATGGCCCGTTGGCAGGGCTGGACCAGCGACCTGCGCGAGATGGCCGCCGCCTTCGGGGCGTACTACCCGGAGCGCGCCGCGCAGCTGAGCGCGGCGGCCGTACGCGGGTACGAGCCGACCGGCGACGCCACCGTGCCGCGCTGCTACGTCGACGACCTGGGGCCCTGGCCGGCCGGGGAGTACGCGCGCGTGCACGGCGTCAAGACGCCGCCCAGACCCTGACCGAGCCCGAGGGCCGTCCACCCGGGACCGTTCGTCCGAGGACCCGCTTCACCCGGGGGACCGTTCGTCCAAGGACCCGTTTCACCCGAGGGCCGATCAGATCAGCCCGTGCTCCCGCAGGTACTCCAGCTGCGCCCGCACCGACAGCTCCGCCGCCGGCCACAGGGAGCGGTCCACGTCGGCGTACACATGGGCGACGACGTCGGCCGGGGTGCGGTGGCCGTCCTCGACGGCCGTCTCGACCTGGGCGAGCCGGTGGGCGCGGTGGGCCAGGTAGAACTCCACGGCGCCCTGCGCGTCCTCCAGGACCGGGCCGTGGCCCGGCAGGACCGTGTGCACGCCGTCGTCGACCGTGAGCGACCTGAGCCGGCGCAGCGAGTCCAGGTAGTCGCCGAGGCGGCCGTCGGGGTGGGCGACCACCGTCGTGCCCCGCCCCAGGATCGTGTCGCCGGTGAGGACCGCCCGGTCGGCCGGGAGGTGGAAGCAGAGCGAGTCGGCGGTGTGTCCGGGGGTCGGCACGACCCGCAGTTCCAGGCCGCCCACCGCGATCACGTCCCCGGCCGCCAGGCCCTCGTCGCCCAGCCGCAGCGCCGGATCGAGGGCACGCACGCGCGTGCGGGTCAGCTCGGCGAAGCGGGCGGCGCCCTCCGCGTGGTCCGGGTGGCCGTGGGTGAGCAGGGTCAGGGCTATCCGCTTGCCCGCCTTCCCGGCGGTGTCGACGACGGCGCCCAGGTGCCCCTCGTCCAGCGGGCCCGGGTCGATCACCACCGCCAGGTCGGAGCCGGGCTCGGAGACGATCCAGGTGTTGGTGCCGTCCAGGGTCATGGCGGAGGCGTTGGGCGCGAGGACGTTGACGGCCCGCGCGGTGACGGGACCGGTGAGGACGCCGCCCCGGGGCCGGCCGGGGAGCGCTGCTGCGTCCGTCATGCGAGGGGGCCTTCCTCTCCTTGGACGTCGGTCATGCGGGCGCCGTGCCGTCGGCCGGGATGCGCCGGGTGAACTCGTCGTGGCCCGGCCAGGTCAGGACGACCTCGTCGGCCACCAGGCGGGCCCGGGCCAGCACGGGGGTCAGGTCGCGCTCGCGGGCCGCCCCGAGCGCCTCGGCGGGACTGCCGTAGCCGATGAGCTGGCGCAGGGTGGAGACGGTGGGCGGCAGCATCAGCAGCTCGCCCCGGTCGTATCCGGCCGCGGCGTCACCGGGGCGGATCCACACGGTGCGGTCGGCCTCCGTGGAGGCGTTACGGGTGCGCTGCCCCTCGGGGAGGGCGGCCACGAAGAACCAGGTGTCGTAGCGGCGGGACTCGAACTCGGGGGTGATCCACCGTGTCCACGCGCCCAGCAGGTCCGAGCGCAGGGTCAGGCCCCTGCGGTCCAGGAACCGCGCGAAGGACAGCTCACGCGCGACCAGGGCGGCGCGGTCGGCCTCCCAGTCGGGACCGGTGGTGTCGCCGACGACGGAGTCCGGGTCCGGGCCGGCGAGCAGGACGCCCGCCTCCTCGTACGTCTCCCGGACGGCCGCGCAGACGAGCGCCTGGGCCGCCGTCGCGTCCACGCCGAGCCGGTCGGCCCACCACGCGCGCGTGGGACCCGCCCAGCGCACCTGGTGGTCGTCGTCGCGCGGGTCGACGCCCCCGCCGGGATACGCGTACGCGCCCCCGGCGAAGGCCATGGAGGCGCGTCTGCGCAGCATGTGCACGGCGAGACCGGCGTCGGTGTCCCGCAGGAGCATGACGGTGGCCGCGCGCCTCGGCGTGACCGGGGTCAGGCTGCCGTCCGCGAGCGCGCGGATGCGGTCCGGCCAGTCCGGGGGGAACCACTGCCCATTCGCCATGGGCGGAGGCTATCCCGTGCCACGCGAATGTTCGAGAGGTCCCCGAGTTGTTCGAGAGGCCCCGGGGCCGAGGTCCCCGAGCTGGTCCGGGGTCCCGGGCCAAGGCCCCCCGAGCTGCTTCGCGGGCCCGGACCAAGGTCCCCCGAGCTGGTCCAGGGCTCCCGGGCCGGGACTCCCAGGACCCTCGCCCAGGGGCCCCGGGTCGAGACTCCCGGGGCCGAGACCCCCAAGCTCAGGGGCCGGTCCAGCCGCCGCTCAGGGGCCGGTCCAGCCACCGCTCAGGGGCCGGTCCAGCCACCGCTCAGGGCGCCAGCTCGACCTGGATCTCGACCTCCACGGGCGCGTCCAGCGGCAGCACCGCCACACCGACCGCGCTGCGCGCGTGCACGCCCTTGTCGCCCAGCACCTCGCCGAGCAGCTCGCTGGCGCCGTTGACGACCCCGGGCTGCCCGGTGAAGTCGGCGGCCGAGGCGACGAAGCCCACGACCTTCACCACACGCGCGATGCGGTCCAGGTCGCCCGCGACGGACTTGACGGCCGCGAGCGCGTTCAGCGCGCACGTGCGGGCCAGGTCCTTGGCCTCCTCCGGGGTGACCTCCAGGCCCACCTTGCCGGTGACCGGCAGCTTGCCCTCCACCATCGGCAGCTGGCCGGCGGTGTAGACGTACGGCCCGGACTGCACGGCCGGCTGGTAGGCGGCCAGCGGCGGCACGACCTCCGGCAGCGTCAGACCCAGTTCGGCCAGCTTGGCCTCGACCGCGCTCATGCCTGCTTCTCCCGCTTCAGGTAGGCCACCAGCTGCTCCGGGTTCGGCCCGGGCACGACCTGGACGAGCTCCCAGCCGTCCGCGCCCCAGGTGTCCAGGATCTGCTTCGTGGCGTGGACGAGCAGCGGCACGGTTGCGTATTCCCACTTGGTCATGGAGCCGACTGTAGCCGCTGCCGTGACCGCCTCCGTCCGCCGGACATGCGGCCGTCCGCGAGGCCGCCGGGACCGCACCGCGACGACGGTTGTCCACAGCCTCCCGCGTGCGCCGGGCGCGGACTGGTTAGGCTCGAAGACGTGAGCAGGCTCCAGGTCGTCAGCGGCAAGGGCGGGACCGGAAAGACGACGGTCGCCGCAGCCCTCGCGCTGGCCCTGGCCACGAAGGGGAAGCGCACGCTCCTCGTCGAGGTCGAGGGCCGGCAGGGCATCGCACAGCTCTTCGAAACGGAGGCGCTGCCCTATGAGGAACGGAAGATCGCGGTCGCTCCCGGGGGCGGGGAGGTGTACGCGCTCGCCATAGACCCCGAACTGGCGCTGCTGGACTACCTCCAGATGTTCTACAAGCTGGGAGGTGCCGGCCGCGCCCTGAAGAAGCTCGGCGCCATCGACTTCGCCACCACCATCGCGCCGGGCGTGCGGGACGTCCTGCTGACCGGCAAGGCGTGCGAGGCGGTGCGGCGCAAGGAGAAGAACGGCCGGTTCGTCTACGACTACGTCGTCATGGACGCGCCCCCGACCGGCCGCATCACCCGTTTCCTCAACGTCAACGACGAGGTGGCCGGGCTGGCCAAGATCGGCCCCATACACAATCAGGCGCAGGCGGTGATGCGGGTGCTGAAGTCGTCCGAGACGGCCGTGCACCTGGTCACCCTGCTGGAGGAGATGCCCGTCCAGGAGACGGTGGACGGCATCGCGGAACTGCGCGCCGCCCGGCTGCCGGTGGGCCGCATCGCCGTGAACATGGTGCGGCCGCGAGTGCTGGACGCTGCCGGTCTGGACCTCGTACGGACCGTGCCGCGCACCGCGCTCGCCCGGTCGCTGTCCTCCGCGGGACTGGGCGGCGCGCGGCGTGGCGGGAACGCCGAGCGGCTGGTGGACCCGCTGCTGGGGCAGGCCGAGGAGTACGCCGAGCGGTACGCCCTGGAGGAGGAGCAGCGGTCCGTCCTGGGCGAGCTGGGCCTGCCGCTGCACGAACTGCCGCTGCTCGCCGAGGGCATGGACCTGGCGGGCCTGTACGAACTGGCGACCGAGCTGCGGAAGCAGGGGATGTCATGAGCCCGGACCCGGACCCCGCGCGGACGCGCGAGACCGTGGACGCCCAGGAGACCGCGGGCGCGCAGGAAACCGTGGACGCGCACGACGCCGTGGACCCGGAGTACTCCGGCCGGGAGGACTCCGGCCGAGGGCGGGAGGGCTCCCGTCGGCTCGCCCACACGCGCGTGCTCGACGTCGATCCGCTGCTCGACGACCCGACGACGCGGATCGTGGTGTGCTGCGGCTCGGGCGGGGTCGGCAAGACGACCACGGCGGCGGCGCTCGGGCTGCGTGCGGCCGAGCGCGGCCGCAAGGTGGTCGTCCTGACGATCGACCCGGCCCGCCGGCTCGCCCAGTCCATGGGCATCGACTCGCTCGACAACGTGCCGCGCCGGGTGAAGGGCACCGAGGGCGGCGGCGAGCTGCACGCCATGATGCTCGACATGAAGCGCACCTTCGACGAGGTCGTCGAGGCGCACGCGGACTCCGAGCGGGCCGCCGCGATCCTGGCGAACCCCTTCTACCAGTCGCTCTCGGCGGGCTTCGCGGGCACGCAGGAGTACATGGCGATGGAGAAGCTGGGCCAGCTGCGGGCCCGGGACGAGTGGGACCTGATCGTCGTGGACACGCCGCCCTCGCGGTCGGCGCTGGACTTCCTGGACGCGCCCAAGCGGCTCGGTTCCTTTCTCGACGGCCGGCTGATCCGGCTGCTGACCGCACCGGCGAAGCTCGGCGGACGCGCGGGGATGAAGTTCCTGAACGTCGGGATGTCGATGATGACCGGCACGCTCGGCAAGCTGCTGGGCGGCCAGCTGCTCAAGGACGTCCAGACCTTCGTGGCCGCGATGGACACCACCTTCGGCGGCTTCCGCACGCGCGCGGACGCCACGTACAAGCTGCTCCAGGCGCCCGGGACGGCGTTCCTGGTGGTCGCGGCCCCGGAGCGGGACGCGCTGCGCGAGGCCGCGTACTTCGTGGAGCGGCTGGCGGCGGAGAGGATGCCGCTGGCCGGGCTGGTGCTCAACCGCGTCCACGGCAGCGGCGCCGCCCGGCTGTCGGCCGAGCGGGCCCTCGCCGCGGCGGAAAATCTTGAGGAGCCCCGCATTGTGGATCAGGGCGGCGGGAAAGCTGGACTTCGTAACTCTCCCGAAACGTACGGAAGTTCAGACTCGTCTCACGCGGACTCGCCCGAGGCGGGCGCATCGGGTCCAGGCACCCTCGATGATCCAGGCACCCCCGACCGGGCCTCCGCCGATCAGAACCCGGCCGGTCAGGACGCCGCCGATCCGGTCGATGCCGATCCAGTCGATGCCGATCCGGTCGATCAGGTCACCGCGGGCCTGCTGAGACTGCACGCCGAGCGCATGCAGCTGCTCGCCCGTGAGCAGCGCACGCGTGACCGCTTCGCCGCCCGGCATCCCGAGGTGGCGGTGGCCGAAGTCGCCGCGCTGCCCGGTGACGTGCACGACCTGGTGGGGCTGCGGGACATCGGCGACCGGCTCGCGGACAACCGCCGCGAGCTGCCCGAGCCGGGTGCGTGAGGAGGCGTCCGAGGAAGTCCGAGGAAGGAGGACCGGGCTCCCGCGGAGGACCGGACCGCCGAGGAGGCGGGACCCGGCAAAGAGGAAGTGCCCGGCGGGGAGGCAGGACCCGGCGGGGAACCCGCGAGGCCACCCGCGAAAGCACCCGTGGGAGTCCACATGGAAGCGCCACGTGGAAGCGCCCTCAGCCCACCGCCGCGTAGGCCTCGTACACCTGGTCGTCGTCGAGGGCCACGAGGCCCGTCCCGCGCTCGTACTCCAAGCGTGCCGTCTCCAGCAGCCGGCGCCAGGAGGTGACGGTCGGCCGCCTGCGCAGCAGTGCGCGGCGTTCCCGCTCCGTCATGCCTCCCCAGACGCCGAACTCGACACGGTTGTCGAGCGCGTCGGCGAGGCATTCGGTGCGTACCGGACATCCGGTGCACACCGCCTTGGCCCTGTTCTGCGCTGCTCCCTGAACGAACAGTTCATCCGGATCGGTAGTGCGGCAGGCCGCCTGCGCACTCCAGTCGGTTACCCAGCCCATACCGGCGCCGTCCTCTCCCGAATCGAGGCTCCCCCACGGCGGCAGCGGCATATTCACCGCCGCCAGTTGAGGACGTTACGGAAGGTGGGCACAGCGCAACACCCCCAGCGGGCCCAATCTTGAATGGCCCGAACGGACTATGGGTCAGCGACAGATCACCCGGGGGAGTGAGGTGGCGACATGCGCGACATTCCCGGCGGAACGGGAGGTTTCAGCTGCGCCACAACGGACGCCGGGTGGCACACAAGGCGAATTCGGGCGCCCGTGCCCCGCGGGCCTTTCGCCGCTTCCTCCGCCTTCGCCACCCCACCCGACACGCCCGACACGCCTCTCGCGCCGCCGCGTCGGGAGAAACCGGGCGGGTCCGGAACGTTTCGGGGTCGCCGGACGTAGGGATGTATGACGGCACCGCTGTGACAGTCGAGAGCAGCTTAGGCCAAGGCATATACGCGTGTCCGGCGAATGAGAACGTAGGCTGCCCTCATGCCAAAGAAGCGCTCGGGCAGCGGTCTGTCGCCAACGCAGCAGGCCGCCAAGTTCCTCGGTGTCAGCGTGCTCGCGGGAGCGGTCCTGGCCGGAATCGCGCTGCCGGCGGCCGGCGCGCTGGGTCTGGCGGCCAAGGGCTCGGTGCAGGGGTTCGACGACATCCCGGCCAATCTCCGGCGCCCGCCGCTCAGCCAGCGCACCACCATCCTGGACGACGAGGGCAACCAGCTCGCGCAGGTGTACTCCCGCGACCGCACGGTGGTGGACCTCAAGGACATCTCGCCGTACATGCAGAAGGCGATCGTCGCGATCGAGGACTCGCGCTTCTACCAGCACGGCGCGATCGACCTGAAGGGCGTGCTGCGCGCGCTCAACAAGAACGCGCAGAGCGGCGGCGTCTCGCAGGGCGCGTCCACGCTCACCCAGCAGTACGTGAAGAACGTCTTCGTGGAGGAGGCCGGCGACGACCCGACGAAGGTCGCCGAGGCCACCCAGCAGACGCTCGGCCGCAAGATCAAGGAGCTGAAGTACGCCATCCAGGTCGAGCAGGACCTGGGCAAGAAGAAGATCCTCGAGAACTACCTGAACATCACCTTCTTCGGCGAGCAGGCGTACGGCGTCGAGGCCGCCGCCCAGCGGTACTTCTCGGTGCACGCCAAGAACCTCACCCTCCCCCAGGCGGCGCTGCTGGCCGGCATCGTCCAGTCGCCCACCCGCTACGACCCGGTCAACGACGAGGCCGAGGCCACCAAGCGGCGCAACACCGTGCTGCAGCGCATGGCCGAGGTCGGCGACATCTCCCAGGCGGAGGCCGACAAGGCCAAGAAGGCCCCGCTGGAGCTGAAGGTCACCCACCCGCGCAACGGCTGCATCACGGCGGTCAAGGGCGCGAGCTTCTTCTGCAAGTACGTCGAGCAGGTCTTTCTCGACGACCCGGTGTTCGGCAAGACCCGCGCCCAGCGGGCCAAGGTCTGGAACCAGGGCGGCATGACCATCCGCACCACCCTGGACCCGCAGGCCCAGGCGTCGGTGCAGGACTCGCTCAAGCAGCACATCTACCAGTCGGACTCGGTGGCCTCGGCGGCCGTGCTGGTCGAGCCGGGCACCGGCAAGATCGTCGGCATGGGCCAGTCCAAGCCGTACGGCTACGGCAAGAACGAGACCGAGATCAACTACTCGGTGGGCAGCGACGCGGGCGGGTCGAACTTCGGCTTCCCGACCGGTTCGACGTTCAAGCCGTTCGTCGCCGCGGCGGCGATCGAGGGCGGCAAATCGCCCTCGCAGGAGTACTCCTCGCCGTACAAGATGCCGTACCCGAGCCCGGTGCAGGCGTGCGACGGCAAGCAGTGGGTGAACTCGGAACACGCGAACGTCGAGAACGAGAGCACCTCGGAGCACGGCCCGTACGCCATGAAGGAGGCCATGGCGAAGTCGGTCAACACCTACTTCGTGCAGATGATCTCCGACGTCGGCCTGTGCCCGGTGGTCGGCATGACCGACAAGCTGCACGTGGTGCAGGGCAACGGCGACAAGCTGCCCCAGGTGCCCGCCATCGCGCTCGGCTCGAAGGGCATCTCCCCGCTGACCATGGCCTCCGCGTACGCCGCCTTCGCCGCCCGCGGTGTGTACTGCACCCCGGTCGCCATCGAGTCGATCACCCAGAAGCTCGGCGGCCAGAAGAAGACACTGGCCGTGCCGAAGTCGAGCTGCTCGCGCGCCATGTCCCAGAAGACCGCGGACACCGTGAACACGCTGCTGCAGGGCGTGATCGACTCCGGTACGGGCCAGCAGGCCGGCCTCTCCGACCGCGACAACGCGGGCAAGACCGGTACGACGGACGAGCGCAAGAACGCCTGGTTCGTCGGCTACACGCCGAACATGGCGGGCGCGGTGTGGGTGGGCAGCGCCACCCAGAAGGTCCAGATGACCGACATCAGCATCGGCGGTGTCCTGCACGGTCTCGTCTACGGCGCCGACGTGCCGGGCCCGATCTGGCGGGACGCGATGACCGGCGCCCTGGCCGGCAAGCCCGCCCCCTCCTTCAACCTCGTCGACATCCCGGACGGCGGCAAGCCCAAGGGCCGGGACAAGGACAAGGGGAAGGGCGACGGGAACGGCCACGGCCACGGTGGCGGCCAGGGTGACAACGGCGGCCTGATCGGCGGACTGATCGGCGGCATCGGCGGCGGGGGCGGAGCAGGCGGCGGGGCCGGGGGTGGAGCTGGCGGCGGAGCCGGTGGCGGCACCGACCCGGGCTTCCCGCTCCCCGGCGGCCTCATCCGGGGCCAGGGCGGCGGCACGCACGGGAACAGCAATGGGGGGCGGCGCGGCTGAGGCGGCAGCCGGCTGAGGCGGTTGAGGCCGCCAGGCCGGCGGGGAGTTGGCGGGGGCGCCCGGCTGTCCGCCGGACACCCCTCACTCCCGTCCCGGCTCGCACGAGGAGCCGGAGGCCGATCACCCGGCCGGCCGATCAACGGGCCGCCCGATCACCCGGCCGCCCGCTCAACTGATCGGCCGCTCAGTTACCGTTCAGCCGGCCAGCAGCTTCTTGACGACGGCGGCGACGCGCCCGCCCTCCGCCTGACCCGCGACCTTCGGGTTCACGATCTTCATGACCGCGCCCATGGCCCGCGGCCCCTCCGCACCGGCCGCCCGGGCCTCCTCGACGGCCTGGCCGACGATCGCGTGCAGCTCGTCGTCGGACAGCTGCTTGGGCAGGTACGCGGCGAGCACCTCGCCCTCCGCCTTCTCCCGCTCGGCGGACTCCGTACGACCACCCTGCGCGAACGCCTCGGCCGCCTCGCGGCGCTTCTTGGCCTCCTTGGTGATCACCTTGAGGACCTCGTCGTCGGACAGCTCGCGCTTCTCCTTGCCCGCGACCTCCTCCTTGGTGATCGCGGCGAGCGTCAGCCGGAGCGTCGCGGAGCGCAGCTCGTCGCGCTCCTTGATGGCGGCGTTGAGGTCGTCGTGCAGCTTCGACTTGAGCGTGGTCATGGCTCCGATTGTCGCAGGTACGCCGACGCCGACGCGCGCGGATTTCCCTCCGGCCCGAGGAGTGATTTCCGCTGTGCGGCGCGGCCCTGCGACGATGGACACATGCGCGCGCGATACGGAGTTCCCCTGGGCATCACGGCGGTCGCGACCGCCGGTCTCCTCTACTCGGCGGGTTTCGAGGCCCGTTCCTTCCGGCTGCGCCGGGTGACGGCCCCGGTCCTGCCCTCCGGCATGCGCCCCCTGCGCGTCCTGCAGGTCTCCGACATCCACATGGTCGGCGGCCAGCGCAAGAAGCAGCGCTGGCTGCGCTCGCTCGCCGGACTGCGCCCGGACTTCGTGATCAACACCGGCGACAACCTCTCGGACCCGCAGGGCGTACCGGAGGTGCTGGACGCGCTCGGCCCGCTGATGGAGTTCCCGGGCGCCTACGTCTTCGGCTCCAACGACTACTACGGCCCCAAGCTGCGCAACCCCGCCCGCTACCTGCTGGAGAAGACGAGCGGCCGGCACGGCCTGAACGGCAACGCGCCAGCGGTCGGCGTGATCCACAACCCGTGGGAGGACCTGCGCGACGGCTTCGACGCGGCGGGCTGGCTCAACCTGACGAACACGCGCGGCACCCTGAAGATCGAGGGCGCCTCGGTGGAGCTGACCGGCCTGGACGACCCGCACATCAAGCGGGACCGCTACGCGAGGGTGGCCGGCGGCCCGTCCGGCGAGGCCGACTTCTCGATGGGCGTGGTGCACGCGCCGTACCTGCGCGTCCTGGACGCCTTCACGGCCGACGCCTACCCGCTGGTCCTGGCCGGCCACACCCACGGCGGCCAGCTCTGCGTCCCGTTCTACGGCGCGCTGGTCACCAACTGCGACCTGGACACCGACCGGGTGAAGGGCCTGTCCACCCACACGGCCGAGGGCCACACCTCCTACCTGCACGTCTCGGCCGGCTGCGGCACCAACCGCTACACCCCGGTCCGCTTCGCCTGCCCCCCGGAGGCGACGCTGCTGACGCTGGCGCCCAAGGACTGACTCCGCACCACCGGCAGGCGAACCTCCCCTCCCCCACCTCCTACACCCCCTCTCACCCACACAGCCCACCCGAATCGCCCGTTATGCCCTCACTTCCTACCGTGAGGGCATGACCGCCCAGACACCTCCGGGCCCCTCGGCGCCCCAGGTCCCCCCGACGCCGCCGATCCCCCGGGACATACCGGGCCTCCCCGCGATCCCGGGCATCACCGCGCTGCTCCCCTCGGCCGTCCCCGCGACCGCCGTGGTGCCGGCCGTACATCGCCCCTGGACAGCGGTCTACCGCCTTTTACTCGCCGCGGCGGCCGCGGGCGCGGTGACCCTGGACATGGTCATCGGCCCGCCGCTGCGCGTCCTGAGCCACTTCGCGATCCAGAGCACCATCGCGCTGATACCGGTGCTCGTACTCTCGGCCCGCAGGGCCTGGACCGCCCGCCGCCCCGTACCGGCGGCCCTGACGGGCGCGACCGTGCTGTACGTCACGATCAGCGCCCTGATCCACCACGTACTGCTGACCGAGACCTCCCCGGCGCTCTCGATCACCGGCGCCCCCGGCACGCACCCCCTGTGGCAGTCGACGGCCGCCCGCCTCCTCCACACGGTGATCCCCCTGGCGGCCCTCCTGGACTGGCTCCTGCTGACCACCCCGGCCCGCCTCCACCTGCGCCAGGCCGCCCCATGGCTCCTCTACCCCCTGGCCTACCTGGCCTTCTCCCTGGCCCGCGGAGCCTTCCTGCCCCCCACGGCGCCCGACCGCTACCTCTACGCCTTCCTCGACGTGACCCAGCACGGCTACAAACACGTCCTCGGCAACGCCCTCCTCCTGGGCCTCTCCTTCTACGCCCTCGCCCTCCTCCTCATCGCCCTCGACCACACCCGCCCGAACCCGATCCGCCGCCGCACCAGAACCGGATTTCGTCTCCGGCCACCAGTGGGCTAAAGTAAACGTCGTCGCCGCGACAAGCAGCGACATCGGGGTGTAGCGCAGCTTGGCAGCGCGCTTCGTTCGGGACGAAGAGGTCGTGGGTTCAAATCCCGCCACCCCGACAGCCGTAACAGCAGGTGTGGCACCTAGGAACGCTCCTAGGTGCCACACCTGTTTCTGCGTGCGGGTCTGCCCGCGCGATCAGAGCCCCCGTGGCTACATCCGGGGCGTCCACTCGTCCGTGCTGATCCCGTCGACGTCGTCGTTCACAGCGTTGCTGATCTCCCGCAGGCGTCTTTCCGGGAGGGCGAAGGCGTTGTGAGGGTTTCGGTGGGAGTTTCTGCCGTCGTTGATCCGGATGCCGTCTGCCGACCTCCAGTGGGGTGGTTCCCACTGGCTCTGATTTTCCAGGAGTGTCTCCGCTACTTCGGCGGGTTCTTCGATCACGGTGAGAGCGGTGAGCGCGGCGGTGAGGGGAAGCGTCGCGTCGTCGGGGAGCCGTGCATCGCCGAGTGTCGGGAAGAGGAGAAGGAGGCGAGCGTCGGTATCGCCGGCGCCTTCGGTCGCCGGCTGTCGGGCGGTGGACAGCCGTTGCGGCCAGGCCGTGCCGGGGCCATGAAGTGGCCGTCGTCCACTGCGAGGAGTTCCGCCACGGGCCAAGCCGGGTGGTGTATCAGGTAGTCCACCCCTCGGTCTCCGTCGAGGTTGCGGTACACGACATGAAGGGTGTGGCGGGAGCGCAGGGGCACACTGAACACCGGCCGCTGGTGGTCGGCGTGGAGTGCGCGGCACAGCCCCGTGGCCGCGTCCCAGTCGGGACCGAACGCGGCTCGTTGCGCGTCCTCACCGCGCAGGCAGGCGCCGAGGTGCACCGGCCAGGACAAGGGGTCGTCCAGATAAGCGCTTCCGTCTGCCGGAGGGCGCAGGCGCTGGATGTCGACGCGTCATCAGCGCCCCGTCGATAGGCTCGGTGCCGTGAGGGAAGATGCCCGCCTCATAGCGAATCACCGAGTCAACGTCGTACCCGCGGTTCTGGCTCTGGCCAATCCGCCCTGGCAGCGGGACGTCTGGCTGGACCCTTCGGTGTTCGAGGATCTGGACCACATCTTCCACACGCTCTTCGACGACTTCTGCGACGCCGACAGCCCCGAAGGTTTTCTCGGCGTCAGTCTGAGGACCGGAGAAGAGGTCGCTCTCATGCGTGAGTTGGGTGTGGCGCTCAGTGCCGCAGCGGCTCAGGCTCCCGATGGGACCGATGAAGAGCATCTGCGGTCGTCTTCCTGGCCTGACGTCGTTGCCGTCGCCGGGCGCCTCGCTCAGGTCATGGTCGCCAACGATCTGGAGGAACTCCTGCGCTACACCCACGGGTAGTGGCGTCGAGTGTCCGATCGGGTGGCCGCTGGGCCGAGCCGTTCCGTGTGAAGTGCCCGGAGGACGACCGGACCTGGGGAGGGGCCGGGTGGGGGAGAAGGGTGGGCCGTCGTGGGGGACGGTGGGGGGTCCGTATCGGACCAGGAGTGGGAGCGGTTTCTCCGGGAGGCCGGGGCGGGGAGCGCGGGGGCGCCCGAGGAGCCTTCGGCGCGGGCGCGGATGGTGGCGCGGCGGTTGCGGGAGGAGAGTGGTCCGCCGGAGCCGTGGCGGGGTCATCGGCCGGCTCGGCGGTGAGGGGGCAAGGGCTGGTACGTGGTCGGTCTGCTGGTCGCGGTCGCCTTGCTGGTCGTGGCGCTGGCTCCGGGGCGCGTGGTCGGGTGGTTCGGGGGCGGGGGTGATGGGGGCGGGGGTGATGGGGGCGGGGGTGATGGGGGCGGTGACCGTGTGCCTCTTGCCCTTGAGACCGGGCGGCCCGATCGGCCGCCGCCGGCGGACGGGGTGGAGCTGCGTCCTACCCTGGCGGAGCCGTTCCGGGGGTCGCCCGCTGTGCGGTGGGGGGACGGGACGGCCGGGTTCGGGGTGCCGGAGGCTCGGGCCACCGGCTGGATGAGCGAGGGGCAGGTCGCGCAGGCGCTGGAGAGGACCCGGGACTTTCTCGTCGCGTCGAGTCTGGACCCCGGGGTGCTGCGCGGGGAGCGGCCGAGCAAGGCGATCGCGTTGGTCAATCCTCATCAGCGCGATGTGCAGGAGTATGCAGGAGTATGTGGGGACCGCGTTCTGGGCGCCCAGTCGGGAGAATGATCCGCTGTTGCTGTTCAGCCGGTTCGAGGCGTCGAAGGTCCGGCTCGCCGGGGACGTGGTCAAGACGCGGGGGCGGATCACGTACCGGCAGGGTGAGCGCGGTGCGGTCGAGGTGACCAGCGACATCACGTACGTCTACCCGGTCGTGCGCGCGGCGGCGGGCAGCGACGAAGTGGTGCGTACCATCGTGCGCCGCGAGGCCGTGATGAGCTGGGACGATCCGGCGAAGGTCGTCATCGAGCCGGGTACGTTCTCGCTCGTGTCCTACAAGGTGGACACCACCAACGGCGGCTGCCGCACCTTCACCGGGTACCTCACCCCCGAGTTCGGCAGGGATCTGGCGGCCTCGTCCCCGGGGACCGGGCCCGAGGTCGACCCGTACGCCCGGAGCACGTCGATGGAGGCGCGGATGCGGGAGGCCGGGGACGCGGGGTGCGCGGCCGCCACGCGGTCGTGACTACGATCACCGGTCATGGACTGGCTGGAGCGCGTGGCCACGCTGAGGCAGTGGAGTCGGGACGGGGTGCGGGCGCCGCACAAGCCGTTGTTGCTGCTGTACGCGCTGGGGCGTTTTCAGGCGGACGGGGCGGGCGGCGCGGACGAGTTGCCGTACAGCGCTGTCGAGGGTGATCTGAAGCGGTTGCTGGCGGAGTACGGGCCGGCGCGCGGGAGCACGCCCGCCTATCCCTTCCACCATCTGGTGAACGACGGGGTGTGGGAAGTGCGGTCCGATCGTGGTCCCGGCAGTCCGGGCACCGGGGTGCGGGAGCTGCGGGCCAGCCGGGCCACCGGGCGGCTCGCCCCGGAGCTGCGGGCGGCGCTGCGGCGGGAGCCGTCGCTGCTCGGGCGCATGGCGCGGGTGCTGCTGGAGCTGCACTTCCCGCCGTCGCTGCACCAGGACCTGTGCGACGCGGTGGGCCTGGAGCCGGGGCCGGTGGAGACGATCGCCGGTGCGGCCGGGCAGCGGCAGCGGCAGCGGGACCGGCGGATGCGGGAGCTGGTGCTGACCGCCTACGAGTACCAGTGCGCCTTCTGCGGCTACGACGGCATGATCGGCGCGGCCTCCGTCGGGCTGGAGGCCGCGCACGTGCGCTGGTGGGCCTTCGCCGGGCCGGACGACGTCGACAACGGGCTGTGCCTGTGCTCGCTGCACCACAAGCTCTTCGACAAGGGCGTCCTCGGCATAGGCACCGGTCACCGCATCCTGGTCTCCCAGGGCTTCGTCGGCCGCAGCCGGGCTGCTCGTGAGCATGTCACCGCGCTCGCGGGCCGTCCGCTCCTCGGGCCCCAGCCCGGTGTCCGGCCCGTCGCCGACACCCACCGCACCTGGCACACCAGCCAGGTCTTCCGGGGCGCGCCACGGCCTGACGCCGCCTGACCTGCGGTTTCTCGCGCCCGCAGCACCTTCGTCACTCTTTCTGGCCAAGTTGTTCTTGCCACACCGGCATCGCATGCCGATCCGTGCTAGCTTTGACGTAGTTGCAGTTTGGTACCCATGAAGCTGAGTGTGCGCCTGACGGTATGTGACCATCAGGCGCATTTTTGTTTTCCGGATCACTCCGGATGGGTCATTTCGGCAACCGGTGTTCCGCACACAGTGGAACGTCGAATCGACCCATGTGAGGAGAAAATCATGGCCAGCGGTACCGTGAAGTGGTTCAACGCCGAAAAGGGCTTCGGCTTCATCCAGCAGGACGGCGGCGGTCCGGACGTGTTCGCGCACTACTCGAACATCAACGCCCAGGGCTTCCGTGAGCTGCAGGAGGGCCAGCGTGTGAACTTCGACGTCACGCAGGGCCAGAAGGGCCCGCAGGCGGAGAACATCGTCCCCGCCTGACGATGAACTGCGGGGCCCCGCCGCCGAGCGCGGCGGGTGTGCCCCAGCGGCCCGGGCCGGCACTCTCGACGAGAGTGCCGGCCCGGGCCTTTTCATGTCATGCCGTCTGCGGGGTGTCTTCGCTGGTCACAGCAGTTCTGCCAGGCGGTCCACCTGGGCCGGGTCGACGCCGTGGCAGTAGCACATGACCTCGTCGGCGCCCAGGTCGGCGTAGGCGGTGAGCGCCTCGCGGACCGCCTTGGGGGTGGTGAGCAGGTCGGCGACCATGCGTTCGGGCATGCCGGTGAAGGCGTAGTACGCGTGCATGGCGTCGCGGGCTTCGTCCACGACCTGCTGCGGGCCCAGTGCCACGTTCACCTGGGCGACCAGGCGCGGGGCGCCCGCGCGGCCGTGCTCCCGCCACTGCTCGCGGACGGTGTCGAAGAGGCCGCCCGCCCACGACGGCAGCGCGGCGGCCAGGAAGCCGTCGCCCCAGCGGGCCACCCGTTCCAGCGCCACCGGCTTGAAGCCGCCGAAGAGCACCTCCGGGCCGGCCGGGCGGGCGGGCGCCGGGCCGATGGGACCCACGCCGTCGCCGTACGGTCCGCCGGACCACAGGTGGCGCAGCAGCGGCAGCTGTTCGTCCAGGCGGCGGCCACGGGTGCGCAGGTCGTAGCCGGTGGCCCGGTGGTCGTCCTCCCGGCCGCCGACGCCGAGGCCGAGGACCAGGCGGCCGCCGGTCATCCGGTCCAGGGTGGCCGTCTGCTTGGCGAGCAGGGCGGTGTCGCGCAGCGGGGCGAGCAGCACCTCCGTCTGGACGCGGATGCGGGAGGTGGCGCCGGCCAGGACGGCGAGGGCGATCAGCGGCTCGGGGTTGTCGTAGACGAGCCGGTCGAGCAGGCCCAGGGTGGTGAAGGGGCCGTCCTCGGCGCGGCGGGCCCAGGTGAGCAGGGTGGCCGGATCGCTGATGGGCAGGCCGATACCGACGTTCATGAAGAACCTCCGGGAAGCAGGAGAGCCGTGCGGGCAGGAGAGCCGCGCGGGCAGGAGAATCGTGCGGGTGTGGGAGAACCATGCCCGCAGATCCGCGGAAGAGCCGTGCCGCCCTCTCCGGCACCTCGGCCAGGTGGCCGGGTGGGACGCTCCCGCTCTGCGGCGCACTTCCGGGGAGGTCTCTTCGGAGTGGGGTCAGGACAGGGCGGCCCAGGGGCGGGGCCAATGGTTTTCCGGCCACAGACGGTATGCGGCCGAGCGGCAAGCGCGGCGTGCCGGTGGAACCAGCCGTCCCTGTACCGCAGTCTTCTCTCTCGTGGGGAGCGTTCCGTATCAAGGTGGTGCGCCGGGTGGTCCGGGGGCGCACATGGTGGTGTGCGGGGACGACGGGCTCGCACACCGGTTGGCCGCCGAACTGCGCGGTGTGTACGGCGAGCAGGTCACGCTGGTCGTGCCGCCCGCCGAGCGCGCGGTACGGCCGCCGGTGGTCGGCCGGACGCGGGGCGCCTCGGCGCTGCTCGACCGGATGGTGAGCGCGGCCGTGGGCCGGGTCGGCGGGGCCGGAAACGGGGCGGGCGGGGGCGGCGGTGGCGGTGGCAGTGGCAGTGGCAGTGGCAGTGGCAGTGGCAGTGGGAACGGCAATGGTGACGGTGGCAGCGGTGACGGCGGGCGGCTCGTCGGCGCCGGGCGGGTGGTGGAGGCCGCCGAGCTGACCGAGGCCGTGCTCGTGGACGCGGGTGTGGAGCGGGCGAGCGCGCTGGCGCTCGTGTACGACGACGACGAGACCAACATCCGCGCCGCGCTCACCGTCCGGCGGCTCAACCCGCGACTGCGGCTCGTCCTGCGCCTGTACAACCGGCGACTGGGCCAGCACATCGAGGAACTCCTCGACCAGGCCGCCGCGTTGGCGACCGGGGCGGCCGGTGAGCCGGTGCCGGGCGGCGACGCGTCCACCACCGTGCTGTCCGACGCCGACACCGCCGCGCCCGCTCTGGCCGCCAGCGCCGTCGTCGGCACCAGCAAGGTCGTGCAGACCGACGGACTGCTGCTGCGCGCGGTGGAACGGCCGCCGCCCGCTCCCGGGCAGGTCGCCGACCCGGGGCTGTGCACGCTGGCGCTGCTGTCGGCGACCAGCAGCGATCCGGCCGGTGCCGACGGGTCCGAGGGCAGCGGTGAGCAGCGGCCCCAGCTGCTGCCGGACGAGGCCGCGGTGCGGGCGGCCACCGGGCGCGGGACCGTGGTCCTCGAACAGGTGTCGTACGCCGCCGCACCGCCCCTGCCGGCCGGGCGCGGCGGCGGGATCGTACCGCCGCTCACCTCGTTGTTCTCGCGGCGGCTGCGGTGGTCGGTGGCGGGTCTTGTGGCCTGCGTGTTCGCGCTCGCGGTGGCGTTGTGGCTGGTGGCGGGGGTACGGCCGCTCGGTGCGCTGTACCTGACGCTGCTCGACCTGTTCGCCATCGACGACCCGGCGATCGGGCAGGGCACCGGCCGGCAGGTCCTCCAGCTGCTGTCCGGGCTGGTCGGGCTGCTGTTGCTGCCGGTGCTGCTGGCGGCGGTGCTGGAGGCGCTGGGGACGTTCCGGTCGGGGTCCGCGCTGCGCAAGCCGCCGCGCGGCCTCGGCGGGCATGTGGTGCTGCTGGGGCTGGGCAAGATCGGCACCCGGGTGCTGACGCGGCTGCGGGAGCTGCAGATCCCGGTGGTGTGCGTGGAGGCCGGTCCGGACGCGCGCGGCCTGGCCACGGCACGGCGGCTGCGGGTACCGGTGGTGCTCGGGGACGTGACGCAGGAGGGCGTGCTGGAGGCGGCGAAGATCCATCGCGCGCACGCGCTGCTCGCGGTGACCAGCTCGGACACCACGAACCTGGAGGCCGTGCTGTACGCCCGGTCCGTGCGGCCCGATCTGCGGGTGGTGCTGCGGCTGTACGACGACGACTTCGCCACGGCGGTGTACCGGACGCTGCGGGCCGCGCATCCGCGGGCGCTGACCCGCAGCCGGAGCGTGACGCATCTGGCGGCGCCCGCGTTCGCCGGGGCGATGTTCGGGCGGCAGATCCTGGGGGCGATCCCGGTGGAGCGGCGGGTGCTGCTGTTCGCCTCCATGGACGTGGACGGGCATCCGCAGCTGGAGGGGCGGACGCTCGGGGAGACCTTCCGGGCCGGGTACTGGCGGGTCCTCGGGCTGCACGCGGGGGCGCAGCCGGCCGACGGGGAGCGGCGGGAGCCCGCCGCCGGTCACGCCGGTCAGGACGCGGCCGAGGAGGCGGGCCGGGGCGGTGGCGGGCTGGTGTGGAACCTGCCCGCCGGGTACGTCCTGCGGAAGGGGGACCGGGTGGTGCTGGCGGCGACCCGGCGGGGGCTGGCGGAGCTGCTGGGCAGGCGGGGGCGGGACGGGTAGCCGGGCGGACAGCCGGGCCGGGCAGCCGTCCCTGCCTCCGCGCCCGCCCCGCCTCCACCCCCGCCCCGCCTCCGCGCCCGCCACCGCCTCCCGGCGTGCCCGGAGGGGGCCGCTCCCTCAGTGGGAGTCCGGGGGCCGCTCCCTCACTCCCCCAGATGCCGCCTCGCGAAGTCCAGTTCCAGCCGGACCTGCTTGATGCGTTCGTCCACGACCAGGGAGCCGTGGCCGGCGTCGTAGCGGTAGACCTCGTGGGTGGCGCCGCGGGCTTCGAGGCGGCGGACGTAGTTGTCGACCTGGCGGATGGGGCAGCGCGGGTCGTTGACGCCGGCCGAGATGTAGACGGGGGCCTTGACCTGGTCGACGTAGGTGAGCGGGGAGGACGCCTCGAAACGCTCGGGGACCTCCTCGGGGGTGCCGCCGAGCAGGGTGCGGTCCATCGCCTTCAGGGCTTCCATCTCGTCGTGGTACGCCGTGACGTAGTCGGCGACCGGGACCGCGGCGATGCCCAGCGTCCACGCGTCCGGCTGGGTGCCCAGGCCCAGCAGGGTGAGGTAGCCGCCCCAGGAGCCGCCGGTGAGGATCAGCCGGTCCGGGTCCGCGAGGCCGCAGGCGACCGCCCAGTCGCGGACCGCCGCGATGTCCTCCAGCTCGATCAGGCCGACCCGGTGCTTGAGCGCGTCCGTCCACTCCCGGCCGTAGCCCGTGGAGCCCCGGTAGTTGACCCGGACCACCGCGTAGCCGTGGTCGACCCAGGCGGCCGGGCCCGCGGCGAAGGAGTCGCTGTCGTGCCAGGTGGGGCCGCCGTGGATGTCGAAGACCGCGGGCAGGGGGCCGGTGGCGCCGGCCGGCTTCTGGACCAGGGCGTGGATCCTGCCGCCGGGGCCGTCCACCCACACGTCCTCCACCGGCACCGAGCCCGGGGACTTCAGGCCCGGCGGGTCCAGGACCACCCGGCCGCTGGTCGAGCGGACCGCCGAGGGCTCGGCCGCGGACGACCACAGGTACTCCACGCTGCCGTCCGGGCGGGCCGTCGCGCCGGAGACCGTGCCGGGCGGGGTGGGGATCCGCGTCAGCTCGCGGACGGCCGGGTCGTAGCGGAACAGCTCGCTGCGGGCCTCGAAGCTGTGGGCGATGAGCAGGCCGCCGCCGTCCGGGAACCACTCGGCGCTCATGTCTCCTGGCAGGTCCAGGGCGAGGTCCGTCTCCTCGCCCGTCGCCACGTCCCACACCAGCGGCTCCCACCGGCCGCGCCGCTGGTGGCCGATGAGCAGCCGGGTGTCGCCGGCCACCGGGGCGAAGCCCAGCACCTCCAGGCCCAGCTCGACCGTGCCGCCCTTGGTGTCGTCCAGCTCGGCGACCGCCGTGCCGTCCGGGCGCAGGACGCGCAGCGCCGAGTGCATGGCGTCGCCGTGCTCGGTGTGCTCGATCGCGATCAGCGCGCCGTCGTGGGAGAGGTCGCCGACGCCCGCCGACTCGCGGTGCCGGTAGATCTCCACCGGTGCCTCGCCCGAACCCGGGCGCGCGAGGTGAATGGTCGTGCCCTCCTCGTCCGTGGAGCGGCCGACGACCGCCGTGCGGCCGTCCCGGCCGAGCGCGAGGCCCGCCGGGTAGGAGGGATCGAGGCCCGGCACGGCCGGCTCGTCGGGGCCGCCGGTGAACGGCTGGCGGCGCCAGACGCCGAACTCGTCGCCGTCCTTGTCGTCGAACCACCAGATCCACGCGCCGTCCGGGGAGAGCAGGCCGTCCGTCGTCCCGTTCGGCCGGTCCGTCGCCTGGCGCTGGGCGCCGCTCGCCCGGTCCCACGCGTACAGCTCGTACGTCCCCGTCGCGTTGGACACGAACAGGGAGCGGTCCGGCGCGTCCTCCGCCCAGTCGGGCAGCGACACCCTGGGCGCCCGGAAGCGCTTCTCCCACTCCGGCGTCCGCCCCACGTCCTTCGCCGGACCCACCGGACCCACCGGACCCACCGGACCCGTCCTGCCCCGCTCGCTGTGCTCGTCCGGCGCGCCGCCCAACCCGTTGCTCTCAGTCATGGCCCCATAGTGCCTGGCCGGAGGGGCGGCGCGCCGCCCCCGCCCCCAGCCTGTGGAAAACCCGGCCGGTCCGGCCGCTCCCGGCGACCGCCCGCCTGTGGAAAACCCCGACCCCGCGGCCCGCCGTGTCCGGCCCGCACCGTACCGTGGGGGCGTGTACCGGTTTCTGCTGACACCACGCTGGTGGGGCATCAACGTCTTCGTCCTGCTCGCCATCCCCTTCTGTGTGTTCATGGGGTCCTGGCAGCTGAGCCGGTTCGACGCGCGCGTCCAGGACCACCGCACCCTGACCGCGCAGGCCGCCTCCGCCCGCACGGCGGCCCCGCGTCCGCTGGACCGGCTCCTGCCCGTCGACCAGCGGACCTCCGGGGCGCCGGCCACCGCGACCGGCCGGTACGGCAAGCAGCTGCTGGTCCCGGGCCGGGAACTCGACGGCAAGGCCGGCTACTACGTCCTGACGCTGCTGCGC
The DNA here is from genome assembly GCF_040644175.1 of Streptomyces sp. NPDC047017. Taxonomy (NCBI): domain Bacteria; kingdom Bacillati; phylum Actinomycetota; class Actinomycetes; order Kitasatosporales; family Streptomycetaceae; genus Streptomyces; species Streptomyces sp. NPDC047017. The sequence continues at coordinate 154,472 of NZ_JBEYVW010000022.1, forward strand.
ACCGGCTCCGGCAAGGCGCTGCCCGTCGTACGGGGCTGGCTGCCCGGCGCCGCGGACCCGGCGAAGGCCCCGGCGCCGCCCACGGGCGAGGTCACCGTCACCGGCGCCCTCCAGGCCTCCGAGTCCCCCACCGACAGCGGGGTCAGCGCCCAGGGTGGCCTGCCGTCCGGGCAGACCGGGGTGATCAGCGCGGCGTCGCTGGTCAACCTCGTGCCCTACGACGTGTACGACGCGTGGGTCACCCTCGACAAGGCCGACTCCGGGATGAAGGCCGTACCGGCGAAGGCGCCGGAGGGCTCCGGGCTGGACCTGAAGGCGTTCCAGAACCTCGGGTACACCGGCGAGTGGTTCGTCTTCGCCGGGTTCGTGGTCTTCATGTGGTTCCGGCTGGTGCGGCGCGAGGTGGAGGCGCTGCGGGACGCGGAGCTGGGGCTGACACCCGAGGGCTCCGAAGGTTCCCAGAACTCCGGTGACCCCGGGGACTCCGGTACCCGCGAGGCCGCTGAGGAGCGGCGCGCCCCGGCGCTCTGAGCGACCCGGGCCGCCCGCGGCCTGCCCTGCCTGGCTTGCCGTCCTTGCCCGCGACCCGCCGGCACAGTCGCCCCTCGTCGCCCTAGTACTGCAACGGTGTCTACCGTGACTGCTGGCCAGTTCGGTCGTTGGTCTGGTCATGGGTGGGGACCTTGCGGATGTGCGTGTGTGGGCGGGT
>NZ_JBEYVW010000023.1:0-154515 GCF_040644175.1 Streptomyces sp. NPDC047017
CGGGGGCGGCGGGGGCGGCGGGGGCGGCGGGGCCAGGGGTAGCGGGGCCAGGGATAGCGGGGGCGGCCGAGGCGGCGGAGCCGGGGGCGGCCGAGCCAGGGGTAGCGGGGGCGGCCGAGGCGGCGGAGCCGGGGGCGGCCGAGCCAGGGGTAGCGGGGGCGGCCGAGGCGGCGGAGCCGGGGGCGGCAGAGCCAGGGGTAGCGGGTGCGGCCGAGGCGGCGGAGCCGGGGGCGGCAGAGCCAGGGGTAGCGGGTGCGGCCGAGGCGGTGGAGCCGGGGGCGGCGGCCGGCCGGAGTGCGGGCAGCCGCACGGTGAACGCGGTCCGGCCGGGCTCGCTGTGCACGGTGACGGCACCGCCGTGCGCGCTCACCACGGCCTGCACGATGGCCAGCCCGAGCCCCGTGGAGCCGGTGGCGCGCGAGCGCGCCGAGTCGCCGCGCGCGAACCGCTCGAAGACGTGCGGCAGCAGCGGGGGCGGGATGCCCGGCCCGTCGTCCTCGACGTCCACGCACAACCACGGCCCGCGCCGCCGTACCCGTGCGGTGACGGTCGTCCCGGGCGGGGTGTGGGTGCGGGCGTTGGCCAGCAGGTTGACCAGCACCTGCTGGAGCCGGGCGGCGTCGGCCGACGCCGGGACGTCCTCGCCGGGCAGGTCGAGGCGCCAGGTGTGGTCCGGCCCGGCCGCCCGCGCGTCGCTGACGGTGTCCACGACCAGCGGTACGAGGTCGGTCGGCTCGAACCGCAGCGGCCGGCCCGCGTCCAGCCGGGCGAGCAGCAGCAGATCCTCCACGAGGAGGGTCATCCGGCCGGCCTCGGACTCGATGCGGGCCAGCGCGTGCCGGGTGTCGGGGCCCACCTCTTCCCCGCCGCGGCGGGTCAGTTCGGCGTAGCCGCGGATGGAGGCGAGCGGGGTGCGCAGCTCGTGGCTGGCGTCCGCGACGAACTGGCGGACCCGGGTCTCGCTCTGCTGCCGGGCGTGCAGCGCGCCGTGGATGTGGTCCAGCATGCGGTTGAGCGCGGTGCCGACCTGGCCGACCTCGGTGCGCGGGTCGGTCTCCGGTTCCGGCACCCGTTCGCTGAGGTTCACCTCGCCGGTGTGCAGGGGGAGTTCGGAGACCCGGGTGGCGGTGGCGGCGACCCGGCGCAGCGGGCGCAGGGCGACCTCGACGATGGCGGCGCCGGCCAGGGAGGCGGCGATCAGGCCGGCGACGGTGACGCTGATCTCCACCAGGACGAGCGTGTTGATGGTGCCGTCGACGTAACTGGTCGGCAGGGCGACGTAATAACTGCCGTTGGGGCCGGTGCGGTACTCGACGCGGTACCCGCCGAGGCCCGGCAGGTCCACGGTGCGGCGGGCGCCGTCGGCCTGGGGCACGGTGGCGAGCGCGGCGGCCTGCCCGCCGGTCAGCTGCTCGGCGCTCATGTGGAAGTCGGAGCTGGACTTCTCGCCGCGCCGGGAGTCGGTGATCCGGCCGTCCTCCACCCGCGCGACGACGGTCGACCCGCTCGGCGGCTGCGGGCCCTTGGTGACGAAGTCGGCCAGGTCGACGCGGCGCGGGACGCCGCCGCCCGGCCCGACGCCCGCCCCGCCGCCGGTGCCGGGCTGGTCCGGCGGGCGGAACTGGCCGGACGCCCGCGCCGCGACCTCGCGGAGCTGCTCGTCCAGCTGCTGGTACAGATGGGAGCGCAGCGCCAGGGTCGTCACCGTGCCGATCACCGCGCAGACCACGGCGATCAGCACCAGGGAGGCGACGACGAGCCGCGTGCGCAGGGTGCGCGGCTGGTGCCCCCGCCTGCCCGTACGCGGCCGTCGCCGTCCGTTCACGACACCGCGGGCTTGATCAGGTAACCGGCGCCGCGCCGGGTGTGGATCATCGGCTCGCGGCCCGCGTCGATCTTCCGGCGCAGGTAGGAGATGTACAGCTCGACGACGTTGGCCTGGCCGCCGAAGTCGTACGACCACACGCGGTCCAGGATCTGCGCCTTGCTGAGCACGCGCCGCGGGTTGCGCATGAGGAAGCGCAGCAGCTCGAACTCGGTGGCGGTCAGGTGGATGTTGTCCCCGCCCCGCGACACCTCGTGGCTGTCCTCGTCCAGGGCGAGGTCGCCGACGACGAGGACGGACTCGGGCCGCCGGTCGGTGGCGCCGGAGCGCCGGATGAGCCCGCGCAGCCGCGCCACGACCTCCTCCAGGCTGAACGGCTTGGTCACGTAGTCGTCCCCGCCCGCGGTGAGCCCGGCGATCCGGTCCTCGACGGCGTCCTTGGCGGTGAGGAAGAGGACGGGCACGTCGGGCAGGTCACGGCGCAGCCGCCCCAGGACGGTGAGCCCGTCCATGTCGGGCAGCATCATGTCGAGGACGACGACGTCGGGCCGGAACTCGCGCGCGCACTGGAGGGCTCCCCGCCCGTCCACCGCGCTGCGGATCTGCCAGCCTTCGTACCGCAGCGCCATGGACAGCAGTTCGGTGATGGACAGCTCGTCGTCCACGACAAGCACCCGGACGGGGCTGCCGTCCGGCCTCAGCAGTTCGGTGCGCCCCTGAGAAATCGTGGTCATGGCGGACACCTTGGCGGCGTCCTCTGAGAGCACGCTTTTCCGCGTCTGTGATTTCTCTGAGAAACGCACAGCCGTCTCTCAGGACGGTCCTCCGTCAGAACAGCCCGTCCTGTACTCCTGCTCCCCTCGCCGTCCCGAACTCCCGTACCGGCACGGTGAACCCACCGCCACCGCCACCGCCACCGCCACCGTCGGCGGAGGCCGGCCCCAGCTCCCAGCCGGTCATCAGTCGGGTGTCGAGCACGACCGGGCCGCCCGCGGCCGCCAGGTGCAGATCGGGTCCGGCCACGGCGAGCAGCTCACCGCTGACCCGCCCGCCCGCGACCAGCTCGCTCACCTGCCCCACGGCGGCGGGCAGTCCGGCCAGCCCGAACACCTCCCAGTGGTCGACCGGCCGGAACGGCGCCGGCCGCAGCGATTCGGGCCACCCGTCGAGCCCGCTCGCCCGCGCGTGCAGCTCCGCCGTCTCCGCGGCCCGCTCCGCCGCCCGGTCCGGCAGCGCCGACCGTACGGCCCGCTTCGCGGCGTACGGGATCCGGTCGGGGACCCGCAGCGCGGCGCGCAGCAGCTCCTCGGTGCGGCGCGCGGCCATCAGCGGCCCGGTGCCCAGCCAGCTGAAGCAGACGGCACCCTGCTCCAGCAGCCGCGCCGACCCGCGCTCGGCCGCCGTGATCCCGACCTTGGTCATACCGGGGCCGAACCACGCCAGATAGACGCGGTACGGCCGCGGGTCGTCCGCCCTCGTGTCGGCGGCCACCGAGTGCGCCCGGTCCAGCCGAGCGCACTGCTCGCACCGCGCCCCCGTGCTCCGCCCCGGCACGACCGCCCGCTCCGCACACTCGTTCCCCCGCGCCCCCACGCACCGCCGCTCCCCTCCCTCCGCCACCGAGAAGGCCACCCGCCGCCCCCGCACCAGCCCGCTCTCCGCCCCACCCCGCCACCCCAGCACGGGCCCCTCCGCGCCCCACCGCAGCCCTGAGCACTTCCACATACGCGCCATCACTCATGAGCGTAGGGGGGACCACTGACAACGGCGGCGTACCGGCGGACGGGGGCGCAGGACAAGGACCGCGAGGCCGGAGACCGGGCCCCCGCGGTGCCCGCTCCCCTCAGTGGCGGGAAGCGCGTCGCTCGTACACCGTGACCCGGCGGCCGCGGACCTGTTCGTCCGCCGTGACCGTGAAGTAGTCCCGCAGCACGGACACCTTCGTCCGGTCCGTCGCGGCGGTCACCGGTTGCGCCACCCGCGTCGCGTCCGTCACCAGCAGGACCCGCCGCTGGCCCAGCATCGCGGCGCGGATACGGGCCGGTTCCGCCTCCACGCCCTTCAGGGTCCCGGACTTCTCCGGACTCTCAGCCAGGGCGATGTCCCGCAGGCCCAGGAAGGCGTCCGGGGAGACGGTCCGGGTGTCCCGCCGGGCGGCCGGGACGAACAGCACGGCGTTCCCGGGCTCCTTCATCCGGCGTACGTGCGACGCGACCGCCAGGACGTCGTCCACCCGACTCGACGGGGACCGCTTGGCCAGCGACTGCGGCAGCAGCGCCGCCGTCGCCACCACGATCACCGTGGGGAGGACCCACACCGACGCCCTCGGCTGCCGGGCCCCGACCGCCCGGACCGCCACGCCGATCACCGCGCCGATCAGCAGGGCGAGCCCCAGCAGGCTGAAGAGGACGTACCGGTCCAGGAACAGGGGCTGGACCAGTGAGACGCCGAGGAGGCCGAGCTGCGGCACGGCCAGCAGCGGCAGCCCGACGGACGCCGACGACAGCCGGCCCGCCCGTGGTCTGTCCAGCGGGACGCCGACGCCTCCGATGGCCAGCAGGACGGCCGGGCCGATCAGCATGTGCCAGGTCAGCGGCGGTATCCACGACACCTGCCCGGACTGGCCCCGGCTGAAGAGGATCAACGGCAGCACCCCGGCCGTGGCGGCCACGGCGGCCGCCGCCCAGCGGATGCGCGCTCCCCGGCCGGCCCGGGACCAGGCCACGGTCGCCAGGTGCGCCGGCAGGATCATCAGCGAGAGCCAGTTCAGGAGCCCGCTCGCCAGGACGGTGCCGCCGTAGGCGACCCAGCGCGCCGTCCCGCCGCGCCCCTGGAGCAGGGTCACGAGGAGCAGGGTGGAGATCCCGGCGCCGGCCGCGACCAGCGCGTACGGCCGTCCCTCCTGGAGGTAGAACTGCACGGCCGGAAGCAGCCCGAGAGCCATGCCGCCCGCCAGCCCCGCCCACAGGCCGGCCAGCCGCAGGCCGATGGCCCCCACGCACGCCGCCGCCACCCCCATGGCCAGCACCGAGGGCAGCCGCAGGGTCGTGGTGCCCGGGCCGAAGCACTCGAACAGGGCGTGCATCAGCAGGTAGTAGCAGCCGTGCACGACATCGACGTTGCCCAGCATGTGCCAGATCTCGCCCGTGGACCGCTGGGCCACCTGCCAGGTCGCGGCCTCGTCCCGCCAGACGCTGTCCTGCCGCGACAGCCCCCACAGCCCGAGGCCCCAGGTCCACACCAGCGGTACCAGCCAGACCAGGACACGAGCACCGCGCGGACCGCCCGGCGACGACATGGACGCCGCACCGGCCGGCCCGGCGGGGCCGGCCGACGAGCGGAACGGGTGCGCGAGGCGCGTGAAGCGCATGAAGCGCATGAAGGAAGGCTTCCGGAACGACGACTGCGGGACAGCGATCAAGGATGCCATCACGCCAGCGACGTGCCGGCGCGGAATACGGAACGACAGAGGCCCCGGATCTCTCCGGGGCCTCTGTCGCAATGTGCACTCGGCAGGATTCGAACCTGCAACCTTCTGATCCGTAGTCAGATGCTCTATCCGTTAAGCTACGAGTGCTTGTTCTTTTGTTTTGCCCTCGCTCCCGGTTCCTTTCGGCCCCGCTCGCGGCGACAGGAAGAACATTACATGACTGCCGCCGTCATGTGAAATCCATTCCCCTCACCCTGTCTGACCTGCACAAACGCCGTCACGGGGGTCGGGAGCGGATGTGGAGCGGAGGGGACGGGGGAGGGCCACGGGGAGCCGGGTGCGCGGAAACGCAGAAGCCCCGGTCCTGGGGACCGGGGCTTCGTCGATCATGCGCGGAGGCGGAGGGATTTGAACCCTCGATGGGCTTTAAGACCCAAACCGCATTAGCAGTGCGGCGCCATAGACCGGACTAGGCGACGCCTCCAGCACAACCCTTCACACGCGAGCGCGCGAAGTGGTGCGTGCAGATGATGACACACACAAGCGGGGCGTCACCAATCGCCTCCCACGGTACTAGGCAGGCGGGGCCGCAGGCAAAGCCCTCGTGACGGGGCGGGGCGGGGCGGCCCGGCCGGACGCGGGCGCAACGTCCGGGCGCCCGCCGCGTTAGACCGGGCATGGTCCAGACGCAGATCAGCCTCCCCTCCGTGCGCCGCCCCGTGCGGCGGCTCCTCCTCGGCGTGTCCGCCTCCGCCGCCGCGTTCGCCGCGCTCTGCGCCGGCCCCGCGGCCGCCGCCACCGGCGCGCCGCCGCCCGTCCGGGACGAGGACCGGGCCGGCGACCACCTCACCGTCACCGTGCGGCACGCCGGACCCGGCAACGACGGCACGTTCGAGCTGTACTGCCACCCGCGCGCGGGCACCCACCCGAATGCGCGGGGCGCCTGCGGGGCGCTCGACCGGAGCACGCGCTGGGGCCGGGACACCTTCGCGCCGGTACCGGAGGACGCCGTCTGCACGATGCAGTACGGCGGCCCCGCCACCGCCCACGTGACCGGGACCTGGGCCGGACGCCCGGTGGACGCGACGTACGACCGCCGCGACGGCTGCCAGATCGGCCGCTGGGACCGGCTGGTGCCGCTCCTGCCGGACCTCGGCACCGCCGCCCCCGGCCGCCGGTAGAAACATGTGAGGCGAGCTGGTCGGGACACGCGGGATACGGGCGAAGCGGAACCGCACGGTCACAAGTTCGACGTCACTTCCTCGTGCGACCTCCCTCTCATCCGGCGTCGCGAGCGCAACCTCAGCGCTTAGACTCCCTCGCGTGACACGTCGCGGGCCGGTCGGCAGGATGACCCCCGCGGTCGGCAAGGTGCGGTAACAGGGAGGAAGCGTCTCGTGAGCAGCAGGCCATCCCGAGGCGCTGCTCGCCTCGCTGCCATACTCGACGCGTTGCCCGACGCGCTGGTGCTGGTCAACGCCAACGGCACCGTCGTCAACGCCAACACCATCGCGCTGGAGGCCTTCGAGACGCCGGGCACCGCCCTGGTCGGGCGCGGGCTGCTGGACCTGCTGCCGCAGTTCGACTCCCGGCTCATCCCGGGCTCCATGCGCCGGCCCGACCACATCGACCCGCGCGCCCGCACCAAGCCGACCCGGATGATCGCCCGGCGCACCGACGGGAGCGAGTTCCCGGTCGAGGTCACGAGCGCGAATCTGCAGAACGGCCAGCAGGCCTACGACGGCTCCGGGTACACCGGCGACGAGCTGCTGATGCTGGTCGTGCGCGACCTGTCCGGCACCGTCGACACCGAGGCCGAGCTGGCCCGTTCGCAGCGGCAGACCGAGATGATCCTGCGGGCCGCCTCCGAGGGCGTGGTCGGCACCGACACCGACGGCCGGATCGTCCTCGTCAACCCCGCCGCCGCCCAGATCCTGGGCTACCGGGCCGGCGAGCTGGGCGGCCGCGAGCTGCACACGCTCGTCCTGCACTCGCGCGGCGACGGCGCGCCGTTCGCGTACGAGGAGTCCCCGCTCGCCGACACCCTGCGTTCCGGGCGCAAGCACCGGGTGCGCGGGCAGGTGCTGTGGTCCAAGTCCGGGGACAAGGTGCCCGTCGACCTGACCACCGCCCCCGTCCGGGACGGCGACCAGCTGGTCGGCGCCGTGATGACCTTCACCGACCGCCGGCCCTTCGACGCGCTCGCCGACGAGAAGACCACCGCCGAGCAGCGGCACGCGGAGCGGCTCGACCGGCTCGCCGAGGAGCACGCCGCCGGACTCACCGCCCTGCGCGAGCAGCACGCGGCCGAGATCGACGAGCTGACCGAGCGCCACGCCGAGGAACTCGCCGCGAACGAGGAGCGCTACGCCGCGCTCGGCGAACGCGAGAAGGACCGCTTCGAGGCCCTCGCCGCCCGCCACGAGCAGTTGCTGACCCTGCTGGGCGGCTCCCTGCGCGGCCCGCTGGACGAGCTGCGCCGCGAGCTGGCCGCCCTCGCCGCCGACGACGCCGGGCAGCTGTGGCCCGAGGCCAATCAGGTGCTGCACCATCTCTCGGCCGGTTACTCCCGTATCACCACCCTCATCGACAACGTCCTCTCCTACCAGCGGCTCGACATCGGCAGCGAGGAACTCACCCGGACCAAGGTGATGCTCGACGCGGTCGTCACCGCCGGTGTGGACGGGGCCGTGGAGCTGGTCGGGCCCGGGCGCGTGCAGTTCGCCGTGCACGCGCCCCCCATCGAGGCCGAGGTGGACCCGCGGCGCCTGGCCACCGCCCTCGCGCACCTCGTCGCGGACGTCGCGGGCGTGGACGCGACCGGCAACGCGCCGGTGTCGGCGGCCGGTTACATGGACAACACCGTCGTGGTCGCGGCGGCGCAGCGCGGCGAGGTCGTACGGATCGAGGTGCGCGGCCCGTACGCCGGCGGCGACCCGGTGCACGAGCCGATCGTGCGCGGGATCGTCCGGGCGCACGGCGGCGTGCTCCAGACGCACGACGTCCCGGGGATGAGCGGCAGCGCCTACGTCCTGGAGGTGCCGCTCGGTGGCGGGGCGGGCACGATCGCGGCCGGTTACGCCCAGCTCCCGGCCGCTCCGGTGCCGGGCATGGGTGTGGGTGTGGGTGCGGTTACAGGTCTGGGCGCGGATGCGAGTGCGGTTACGGGTGTGGGTGCGGGCCTGGTCTCGCTTCCGGGGCCCGTCCCGGGGCAGGTCGCGCTGCCGGGGCCCGTCCCGCCGGGTCAGGTTCCGCTGCCGGCTCCGGCTGCCGGTGCCGGGCCGGCGGGCGGGGGCGGGGGCTCCGCGCAGATCGCGCTGCCCGAGCAGGCCGCGGGCGGTGGCGGCCGGCGGCGGGCCCGGCGGGGCTCCACGGACGCGTTCCTCGACGCCGACAGGGACGGTGACACCCCCGTTCCCACGTCCGCTTCCGCTCCCGGCGGTCCCTCGGTTCCGACCGGGCGGCGCAGGAGGCGTACGGCCGAGGAGGCCGCGCAGGACGGCGTGGCGCACTCGGACGGTTCCGGCGGTACGGGACGGCGGCGCGGCCGGGCCGCCGACGACGCGGAGGTGTCCGAGGGCGCCGTGGTGACCGCGGCCGAGCATGCCGCGGGCACGGCGGCGGCCGGTTCCGGCCTGGGCGGTACGGTGCCGCCGCAGGGCGTACCGGTGCCCGAAACCGGGGCTTCCGGACGGCGGGCCCGGCGTGAGCCCGGGGAACAGCAGGCCCTGCCGCCCGCACTGCCCTCGGCGCCGGCCGCCGGTACCGGTGCGGACGCCGAGGCCGGCGCGGGTGACGATGGTGCCCAGCCGACCGGGCGCCGTCGGCGTGCCCTGGCGGCGGCCGGCGAGCGCGCCGCCGCGCAGGAGGCGGCTCCCCGCACGGTGTTCGCGCTGCCGCCCGCCGCGGAGGACCGGCCGGCCGCCGAGTCCGACGCGGCGCAGGGGATGCCTGTGCCGCCGGTGCCGAACGGGCCGCACGGCACCTCCGTGCCCTCTGCTCCCTCTGCTCCCTCTGCTCCCTCTGTTTCTTCTGTTTCTTCTGCTCCCTCTGTTTCGCCTGTTTCCCCTGTGCCGCAGGGGGCTGGGTCCCGCGCGGCGCATGTGCCTCAGCAGGCGCAGGCGGCCGAGGACCAGGGCCAAGGCCCGGCGCAGGCGCACGTTCCGGCCCAGGGCGCCGGTGCCGGTGCCCGCGCCGGTCTCGCGAACGCCGTCGGCGCCGATGAAGGGCGGCACGACGCCGCCGCCCACGACCAGGCCGACGACCACACCCCGCCGCAGCCGCACCCCACGACCGCGCCCACGGGCCGGCGGCGGCGTGCGGCGGCGGCCACCGCCGTACAGGCGGACGGCGGCCCGGCACCGGCGGCCCCGCAGGCCGCGACCCCGCAGGCCGCGACCCCGCAGGCCGCGACCCCGCAGGCCGCGACCCCGCGGGCCGCGTCCGGGCAGCCGGTCGGTGGCCCGCAGGCCGCGGCGCAGCCGGTGCCCGGCCAGCAGCCGCCCGTGCAGAGCCCGTCAGCCCCGTCAGCCCCGTCGGTCCCGTCCTCCGGGCCGGTGGCGGGGCCGCCCGCGCAGGCCGTGCAGGGCCCCGGCGCACCGGGGCGGGCGGCCCAGGGCCGTCCGCTGCCCGCCGAAGCCGTCTCCGCACCGGACGCCCCCGTACCGGCCGCCCCGGCGCAAGGCACTCCGGCCTCGGCCGGTCCGGTGCAGGGTGCCGCCCCCGCGCCGGGCACACCGGCCGGAAGCACCCCCGCCTCCGCCCCGGCTGCTCCGGCGCAGGCCCTGCCCACTCGGCCGACCCCGCCCCCGGCCTCAACCCCGGCCCCGGGCACCACCGCCCCACAGGCCCGGCCCACCCCGGCGACCGGCACCCCGCTGCCGCCCGAGCAGACCGGCGGCCAGACTCCCGGTCAGGCCCCGATCCTTGGCTCCACCACCGGCCCCACCACCGGTCCTGCGGCCCATCCCGCCACCGGTCCCCGTGCGGCCCAACCGCTGCCCGCCGAGGCCCCCGAAGCACCCGAGGCCGCCGCCGCGCCGGTCGATCCCCACTCCACTCAGGGGCGGGCGATCAGCGTCCGTACCCTCGGGCAGGGCGTGCCCTTCAGCCGGCAGGCGGCCCAGGTGCAGCAGCCCACGGCCACGCCGCCCCCGCACGCGCCCGGCGGTTCCGGCCGGCGCCGCAAGCTGGGGACGCCGCCGGACCCGGCCGCCGCGCCGCGCCCGGAGTCACGGCCGCAGCAGCAGCGGCCCGAGCAGGCGGCGGCCCGCCCGCATCCCCCGGCCGAGCGGCCCGCCGCCCAGCCGTCCCCGGGCGGCACCCTCGCGGCCCCGGCCGTACCCCCCGTCCCCCCGGCGGCACCCACCGCCCCGCCGGTCCCGGCCGGGCAGCCCCGGCGGGCGCCGGGCACCGAGGGCGCCGGGCGGTCGTACGCCATAGGCGCCCCGGACGAGAACGCCGCCGAGGGGCCCGAACCGCTGGACGGTCCGGGCGGTGCCGTGGAGGTCGCGGACCCGCCGCGGCCGCAGCCGATGGACGACGAGCTGCCGCCGGAGCCGCTGGACAACCCGCGCCGGCTGCTGGTCTGGCCGGCCCCGGACGTCACCACGCAGCAGGCGCTCAGCGACCGCGGCTACCGGCCCGTCATCGTGCACTCGCGCGAGGAGGTCGACGCGCAGATCGCGGCCTTCCCCGCCGCGCTGTTCGTCGACCCGCTGACCGGCCCGATCACGCGCACCGCGCTGCAGTCGCTGCGCCAGGCCGCGGTGGCCGCCGAGGTTCCGGTGCTGGTCACGGCCGGGCTCGGGCAGGCGAGCCGGGAGGCGGCCTACGGCGCCGACCCCGCGGTCCTGCTGAAGGCGCTCGCCCCGCGCGACAGCGAGCAGCACCCGCCGCGCGTCCTGCTGGTCGAGGAGCACGCGGAGATCGCGCTGGCGCTGACGGCGACGCTGGAGCGGCGCGGGATGCAGGTGGCGCGGGCGGCGAGCGACGGTGACGCGGTGGCGCTGGCGGACCAGTTCCGGCCGAATCTGGTGGTGATGGACCTGATGCAGGTGCACCGCCGCCGGGCCGGGATCCTGGACTGGCTGCGGGCGAACGGCCGGCTCAACCGCACCCCGCTGGTCGTCTACACGGCCGCCGTCGACCAGGCGGACCTGCCGCGGCTGGCCTCCGGTGAGACGGTGCTGTTCCTCGCGGAGCGGTCCACCAGCACCGAGGTGCAGACCCGGATCGTCGATCTGCTGGCCCGGATCGGCACCAACTGACGTACGCGGCGGGGCGGGGCGGCCGTACGACCGACCGGGCGCCGACCAACCGTACGACCGCCCGGGCGCCGACCGACCGTACGACCGACCAACCGTACGACCGGGCGGCCCTCGGACCGGGCCGCGCACGCGGTCACTTCGCGACGAGCCTGCGGGCCGCCTCCTTGATCGAGGCCCGCAGCCGTTCCTCCGCGCGGTCCTCGGCGCCGACCATGATCCGCTTGATCTGCGGGACGACGACGGCCCAGTCGGCCAGGGCGACCAGCAGGAACATCAGGTCCTGCGCGGGGATCGCGTCGCTGATGACACCCCGGTGCTGGCCGTCCTCGATGGCGGCGACCTTGCGGCCGTAGTGGGCCTGGCGCTCCGCCTCGTCGGGCAGTTCGGCGGCGCCGTACTCGATGCCCTCCCAGAACAGCAGGCGCAGCAGCTCGGGATGGGCGGCGTGGTAGTCGAGCAGCCGGTCGACGTAGCCCTCGATGTCGTCCGGGTCGACCGGCACGGACGCCGCGAGGTCGACCATGCGGCGGCTCAGGACCTGGGAGAACAGCTGCGCCTTGTTGCCGAAGTAGGCGTAGATCAGCTGCTTGTTGGCCTTGGCCTGGGCGGCGATGCGGTCGATGCGGGCGCCCGCGATCCCGTACCGGGCGAACTCGGTGACCGCCGCCTCGAAGATACGGGTCTTGGTCGCCTCGGGGTCCCTTGCTGTCATGGGACACAGGGTAACCAATCGGGCCGGGTAACCAACCATTTGGTTGACAACGGAACCGCTCCGCCCCAGACTGCCCCCATGCCTCCAACCAACCAGTTGGTTATCGAAGCCTCGACGGCCGGGTCCGCCACCGAGCCCTGCTCCGGCAGCCGCCGCCGCTCCCCCGACCTCTTCCTGGCCCTCATCGCCCTCTGCACGGCCGTCACCGCCGGGAACATCTACCTGGCGGCCCCGCTGCTGCCGCTCATCGCCCACGACGTCGGCTCGGCACCCTCGGCCGTGGCCTGGATCGCCTCCGTGGCGCAGTTCGGGTACGCCACCGGCCTGCTGTTCTTCGCGCCGCTCGGCGACCGGGTGAACCGCCGCCCGCTGGTGGCCGCGCTGTCCGTGGCGACCACCGCGGCCCTGCTCGTGGCCGCGGCCGCCCCCGGCACCGGCGCCCTGGCCGCCGCCGTGTTCGTGGCCTCCGCCACGACCGTCGTCCCGCAACTGCTGGTCCCGCTGGTCGTCGAACGCGCCCCCGCCGACCGGCGCGCCCGCCATGTCGCCGCGGTGATCGCGGGCCTGTTCACCGGCATCGTCGCCGCCCGCGTCCTCGGCGGGCTGGCGGGAGGGGCGTTCGGCTGGCGCTGGGTGTTCGCCGGCGCCTCCGCGCTGACCCTCGTCCTCGGACTGGCGACCGCCCTCGCCCTGCCGTCCGAGCCCCGTCGCGGCACCGGGCCGCTGCTGTCCGGCGTCGCCGCCCTGCCCGCGCTGCTGCGGCACTCGCCCGGGCTGTGGCGGGCGTGCGCGCGGCAGGCCGGCATGTTCGGCGCCTGGAGCGCCCTGTGGACCTCGCTCACGCTGCTGCTCACCGGGCCGGCGTACGACCTGTCGACCGCGGCCGCCGGGCTCTTCGGCCTGTTCGGGCTCACGGCCGGCGCGGTGGCCCCGCTCGCGGGCGGGCTGGTCGACCGGTTCGGCGCGGCCAGGGTCGTCCGGACCGCGTACGTCCTGGCCGCCGTGTCCGTGCCGCTGTTCTGGCTGGGCGGGCGCACGATGGCGGCGCTGTTCGTGGCCGCGGTCGCGCTGCACGCGGCCCTGGCGGCCTCCCAGATCGCCAACCAGACGCTGGCCCTGACGACCACCTCCACCCCGGCGACCGCCAACACCGCCTACGTCGTCTCGGGCTTCGCGGGGGCCGCCCTCGCCTCCAGCGTGGCGGGCCCCGCCTTCGCCCACTGGGGCTGGTCCGGGGTGTGCGCGGTGGCGGCGGTGTGGCTGGTACTGGGGTGGACGGCCACGGCCGTACGACGGTGAAGCGGGCGCTACGTCCGTGAAGCCGGCGCTACGCCCATGAAGCCGACGCCAAGTCCGTAAAGTGGGCGCTACGTCCGTGAACCCCGGCCCCGCTCTCCCCGGAGGCCACCCCCCTGGTCTCCCGTATGCGGGGCTCAGAGGCTGGTGACGTCCAGCTCCCCGTCGGCGTACCGCTTGCGCAGCGCCTTCTTGTCGAACTTGCCGACGCTGGTCTTGGGCACCGACCCGACGATCGTCCAGCGCTCCGGGAGCTGCCACTTGGCGATCCCGCCCTCCCCGGCGAGGAAGGCGCGCAGTGTCCCGAAGTCGGCGGTGGCGCCCTCCCGGAGGACGACCGTGGCCAGCGGGCGCTCGCCCCACTTGTCGTCGGGAACGGCGACGACGGCGGCCTCGGCGACGTCCGGGTGGGACATCAGGGCGTTCTCCAGGTCGACCGAGGAGATCCACTCGCCGCCGGACTTGATGACGTCCTTGGCCCGGTCGGTGAGGGTGAGGAAGCCGTCCGGGCTGATGGTGCCGACGTCCCCGGTCCTCAGCCAGCCGTCCTCGCTGAACTTGTCGCGGGGGCGCAGGGGGGCGGCGTCGGGGCCGTTGTAGTAGGCGCCGGCGATCCACGGGCCGCGCACCTCCAGCTCGCCCGCCGACTCGCCGTCCCAGGGCAGCCGTACACCGCCGGGGCCGATGAGGCGGGCCTCCACACCGGCCGCGAAACGGCCCTGCGTGACGCGGTAGGCGAACTCCTCGTCCGTGCCGAGCGCGTGCGCCGGGGGGCGGGCCACCGTGCCCAGCGGCGAGGTCTCCGTCATGCCCCAGGCGTGGCGGACCCGCATGCCGAGCCGGTCGAACGCGGCCATCAGGGCGGGCGGGCAGGCGGCGCCGCCGATGGTGACCTGGGTGAGGGTGGAGACGTCGCGCGGGCGGGCGGTCAGCTCGTCGAGCAGGCCCTGCCAGATGGTGGGGACGGCCGCGGCGTGGGTGGGCCGCTCGCGCTCGATCATCTCGGCGAGCGGGGCGGGCTGCAGGAAACGGTCCGGCATCAGCATGTTGATGCCGGTCATGAAGGTGGCGTGCGGCAGGCCCCAGGCGTTGACATGGAACTGGGGGACCACGACGAGCGAGGTGTCGTGGTCGGTCAGGCCCATGGACTGCGCCATGTTGACCTGCATGGAGTGCAGGTAGATGGAACGGTGGCTGTAGACCACGCCCTTGGGGTCGCCCGTGGTGCCGGAGGTGTAGCACATGGCGGCGGCCTGGCGTTCGTCCAGCTCCGGCCAGTCGTAGGTGACCGGCTTGCCCGCGATCAGGTCCTCGTACTCGTGCACCGGGACGGGGGAGCCGGCGAGCGGGGCGCGGTCGCCGGGGCCCGAGACCACGATGTGCCCGACCGTCCTGAGCCGCGGCAGCAGCGGGACGAGCAGGGGGATGAGGGAGCCGTTGACGAGGAGCACGCGGTCGGCCGCGTGGTTGATGATCCAGGCCAGCTGATCGGCGGGCAGCCGCAGGTTGAGGGTGTGCAGGACCGCGCCCATGGAGGGGACGGCGAGGTAGGCCTCGACGTGCTCGGCGTTGTTCCACATGAGCGTGGCGACCCGGTCGTCCCCGCGGATTCCGAGGTCGTCGCGCAGGGCGTTCGCCAGCTGCACCGCACGCGCGCCCGCCTCGGCGAAGCTGCGCCGCTGCGGCTCGTCCTCCCCGGTCCAGGTGGTGATCTGGGACCGCCCGTGCACCAGCGTCCCGTGCACGAGGAGGCGGGTGACGGTCAGCGGTACGTCCTGCATGGTGCTCAGCACGGCGTCCTCCCGGAACGGCATGGCCTACGCGGTAGTAGGGGGGTGCGCTGATTCTGCGCACATACCACGCGGTATGTCACTACGCCCGGGGAATCGATCAGATCACGTCCGGCGACGGCGACCGCACCGGCCGGCGGGCGGGAGTCGCCGCACGTCAGGGGAGGGTGGCGCCGTACGGACCGCGACCGGCCGGCAGGCGCGTACCGTCATACGGGCCGCCGAACGGACCGCGCCGTGCAGACCGCGCCGTACGGACCGCCGCCGGTCAGCAGGCGCGAGACAACAGGTGCGGGTCAGCAGGCGCGAGACAACAGGTGCGGGTCAGCAGGCGCGGGTCAGCAGGCGCGGGTCAGCAGGCGCGGGTCAGCAGGCGCGGGTCAGCTCGGGGTCGTCCCGCAGTTTGCCGAGCGCGCGGGAGACCGCCGACTTGACCGTGCCCACGGACACGCCGAGCACCTCGGCCGTCTGCGCCTCGGAGAGGTCCTCGTAGTACCTGAGTACGACCATGGCCCGCTGCCGCGCGGGCAGCCTGACGATCGCCCGCCACATGGCGTCGCGCAGCGCCTGCTGCTCCGCCGGGTCGGGAGCGCCGGGCGCGGGCTCCGGTTCGGGCAGCTCGTCGCAGGCGAACTCGTCGACCTTGCGCTTGCGCCACTGCGAGGTCCGGGTGTTCAGCAGCGCCCGGCGGACATAGCCGTCCAGGGCCCGGTGGTCCTCGATCCGCTCCCACGCCATGTACGTCTTGGTCAGCGCGGTCTGCAACAGGTCCTCCGCGTCGCACGGGTTCGCGGTCAGCGACCGGGCGGCACGCAGGAGCACCGGCTGGCGGGCCCGCACGTACGAGGCGAACGACGGGTACGCCGGACTCTGCGTCCCCGCTACGGCGGGGGTCGACGCGCTGGTGCAGACGGGTGTGGTCATGCCCTCCACGCTAGGAGCGGCTTTCGCGCCCGGGATCGCCCGCAGGTCCCGAAGCGGGGTCCATCTCAGGTTGTAGGGGTGGGGCCGGCCGCACCTCCTGAAGGTGGACGAGGAGGCCGGCGGGGGTACGGGTTCTCCCTGGGGAGGGCGGTCGGGGGACTGCCGCGGGACGGAGCATCGGGGACCCCGGGCGCGGCGTGGACCGGACCCGGGAAACGCCTGCGCGGCAGCGCCGAAGCACCGCCGCGCACACGTGTGTCACATCCCCACAAGCACACCCACGGGGTCCGGGCCGGCGGGTCCCCTTCGTGCGCGCCGGCCCGCCCGGCTCACCAGAGGTGGGTGAAGTGGACGGCGACGTTCTCGTTGCCCTGCTGAATGGCCGTGAACGCGGAGCCGTTCACCTGGGCGGTGTTGTTCTGGTTCGAGGCACCGGAACCGACCGCCTGCTGCTGCGTGGTGGACGAGTTGCCGTTGTTGTTGTGGCCGACTCCGCTGCCGACGACACCGGCGATGCCCGCGTTCGATCCGTTGCTCGCGAAGGCGCCGTTGTCCGCGGCCGCGATGCCGGTGAAGAGGGCGGCCGCGAGAGGGATGGCGGTGACGGCGGCGAGAACGCGGGCGGTACGGATGTTTGCCATGTTGCTCCTCCAGTAAGAGCTGCGCGCCGGCTGCCTGCCGGAAGCACGTGAAGCTGCGTGAAGCTAGCTGAACTACGGCTTGCACCAGGGAAGTTGGCCGACCGCCCCGGGTGTCTCTCACGACGTCGCGAGATCAGATTTGCCCACCGCTCCCCGGCGAACCACCCCGGAAGTCCCGATTACCACTCAAGCGTGATGAGAAGTCGATAAACCCCTTTCACCACCTTTCGCGCCCCGGGCCCCCTCGCGGGCCGGGGTGCGCCCCCTCGCCTCCCGGTCACCCCCAAGGGATGAAGCGTTCCAGCAGACGACCGGCGGAAACGAACCGATGCGCGCGCCCCCGGCGCACCACACGGCCACCCTCTTCCCCCACCCGAACATTCGTACGAAACTAAATCCATGGCCGCCCCAGACCGGAAGGCCGCGCCCCTGGCCCTCGCGCACGCCCTGTCAGCCGCCGAGCGCGGCCTGGCCGTCCTCCCGCTGTCCCGGACGAAGCTCCCGGCCCTGCGCTCCCCGCACCGCGACGACCCGCACCCGGCCCGGCCGCCCTGCCACGGCGCGTGCGGACGCCCCGGCCACGGCGTCCACGACGCCACCACCGACCCCGCCCGCGTCCGGGAACTGTTCGCCGCCGCCCCCTGGGCCACCGGCTACGGCATCGCCTGCGGACTGCCGCCGTACCACCTGATCGGCATCGACCTCGACACCAAGCCGGGCACGGACGCCCCGGCCGCCCTGCGCGTACTCGCCCGGCGCCACGGCTTCACCCTCCCCGCCACGGTCGTCGTCCTGACCCCCAGCGGGGGCCGGCACCTCTGGCTGAGCGGCCCCCCGGACACGGTCGTCCCCAACTCGGCCGGCCGCCTGGCCCCTGGCATCGACATCCGCGGCGCGGGCGGCTACCTGGTGGGCCCCGGCTCCCGCACCACCCACGGCACGTACACCCTCACCCCCGGTACCGCACACCTGCCCCCGGCCCCCTGCCCACCCCCCTTGCTGCACCTGCTGCTACCCCCCTCCCCCCGGCCCCACCACCCCCTCCCCCTCCCCTTGTCCGCCGCCGCACGGCACGGCCAGGGCCTGGTGCGGTTCGTCCTCGACGCCCACGAGGGCCAGCGCAACACCCGCCTGTTCTGGGCGGCCTGCCGCGCCTACGAGAGCGGCCTCGGCCCCACCCTCGCCGCCCCACTCCTGGCAGCGGCCCTCCACACCGGCCTCCCCGAACCCGAGGCCCACGCGACACTCGACTCGGCGGCGCGGGTGACGGGGCATCACCCGTAGGGCTCGTTGCGAAAGCGGCGCCCGCCGGAGGCAGGCCGACCGGCCTCCCACGGCCGCCTTCACCCAACCGCTGCTCTGCGATGCTGGAGACCGATCGAGAGGGGCCGCAGCGATGCAGTGGAAGATCCACGGGGAACGTCCGATCTACGAGAACAGCTGGGTGAACCTGTGGCTCACCGACGTCGAGACACCGGACGGAAACCGCTGGGAGCACCACGTGGTGAAGCTCCGGCACCTGGCCGTGGCCGCGGTGGTCAACGAGCGGCGTGAGGTGCTGATGATGTGGCGGCATCGTTTCATCACGAATGCATGGGCGTGGGAGCTGCCCATGGGACTGGTGGAGGAGGGTGAAACTCCGGCAGAAGCGGCCGCGCGTGAGGTGCTGGAGGAGACCGGCTGGCGGCCCGGGCCCATCAAGCCGCTGATCTACGCCGAGCCGGCCAACGGCATCACCGACTCCCAGCACCACGTCTTCCGGGCCGACGGAGCGACGTACGAGGGGCCGCCGACCGAGAAGAACGAGTCCGACCGGATCGAGTGGATCCCGCTGGCCGACGTGCGGGGCTTGATCGACCGCCGCGAGATCGTCAGCAGCGGCTCCCTCGTCGGACTGCTCTACCTACTCATGGACGAGGCGACCCGCTGACCTGGCGGGGCAGCGCCTCACGCAGCCGGGACTCGAACGCCACCGCAGCCGGTTCTCGGCAAAAGGGCTCCAATTGCTCGTAGAACTCCCTGATGTGGCCGACGACTCGCTGTGAGCCGACGCTCGCCGCCGGAGCCAGGGCGCCCCTGGCCGTGTGGCACGCCTCGTCGAGCTTTCCGCGCTGGAGCTGAGTGCGGGCGAGCCAGAAGGCGTGGAAGGCGCGGCCCCGGTGGTTCGTCCGGTGCTCTCGGCGCAGGGCGTCCGCGATGAGAGGTTCGGCGAGGGCGGCCTCGCCCAGGCGGCCGTGCGCGATGCCGGTGTCCACGATCAGCTTCGGCTCATCGAAGTAGGCGACCCACACCGGGTCCGGATCGCTGTCGCTGATCCGCCCGAACTGGGTGTGGGCTTCCGAGATCGCGGTGTGGGTCGCGCCATGGTTCCCGAGGGTGGCGTGTGCGAAGGCTTCGCGCATCGCGAGCATGGCCAGGACACGCGGTGTTGTTCCCGCGGCCGCCCGGGCCTGGTCCTGAGCCGCTGTGACGAGTGCGAGGGCGTCGCCAGGCTTGTCCTGGTAGGTGGCCTGAAGGCTCATGCAGGCGAGGACGTTCGCCATGAACTGACGGTCGTCGATTGCCTTGGCCAGGCCGAGGGCTTCGGTGAAGTAGGCGCGTGCCTGGTGGTACTGGCGGGCGTCGAAGTAGGTCCATCCGGTGAGCCGGGCCAGCTCGGCCGCGATGCTGTGCAGACCGTCCCGCAGGGGAGCGGGGCGCTGCTCCTTGAGGAGATCGACGACGTAGCGGAGCTGGCCGACGACGGCCGGTCGTAAGGTCTCACCACCGTGTTCGTCATCCCGGCGCCAGTAGTCCGCGATGGACGAGTGCAGTGCGTCCAGCGTCGAGGGGCTGAGGTCCCGCTCGGCCGCCAGGGCGAGGATGCTGTCGACGTCCGCCCCTGGCAGCCCGGCGGCCAGCGGTTCGACGGCTGCGGTCGGCGCCTCGGCCGCCTCGCGGGGCATGACCGTCAGGCTGGGCGGTGTCTCCCAGGAGCGTCGGGCAAGGCCGAGCATGTGTCCGGGGATGCGCAGTCCGTCCGAGATCCGTTCGATCACGTCCATGTGCAGCAACTGCCGTCGCCCTGCGATCACCTCGCCCACGCGGCTCGGGGTCAGGTCGCAGCGGCGCGCGATCATCGACGGATAGATGCCCGCTCGTGCTTTGACCAGCTGAAAGACGCGGCCGAAGTCCCTGGTCCGGCATGCCGCGATCATCACTGGGTCCGTGAGCAGGCTGACCGGAAGTTCCTCTGAGCGAGACGGGTCGGGCATGGGGGCACGCTCCGGCATGAGGACTACGGATCGCAACTCTTGGTCAACCGAGGGTGATGCTATCCAAGTTGGGTAATCCGCTTGGCCTTTCTGAGCGATCCCGCGCATCGCGATGCTCCTGGCCATGGCGAACAGACAGGACGACGTTCGGATGACACTGCGGGTCTCGCGCGACTCCGGTCGGACGTGGGGCCCCCTCACGGAGGTACGAGTGGGCGACGACCCGCTGCCCCCGGACAACCCCGGCCGCTTCCCACCGTGCGCCTGTCGCCGGTGCGCGGAGGGGGGCCGGAACTCCGTCGGCTCCCTCCGCATGGAGTGGTGATGCGGTGCGCCCACTGGCGCCGAGTGCCCCTGGAACTGGTGCGGGAAGCGCGGGAGAAGTCATCCGCTGAGCACGTCGACAGGGCAGTGCAGTGCCAACTGTCCGCGCACGACGACGGCGACCACTACGGCCTCCTCGCCGACGTCGGCGAGTACGGGACCGCGCTGTGGCTCCGCTGGCGCGGGAGCACCGAGGCGGAGCAGGCCGTACTGCCGGACTGTCCCGTGGTCGCCTCGGAGCCCGGCGGTGGAGGCTGCGGTCTGTTCGCCGGCCACATCGAGCAACACACCTGGGAAGACACCCCGAAGGAGGTCCCGTGCGTCAGCTGATCACGAGCCGGTCCAACGCCCGGCTCGCTCGCCCCACCGCCTAGCAACGAGAGGTACGGGGCCTGCGGAGGCAATGGAGCCGACTCGTCCGGCAAGAGCTGCGGCACCTGCAACGGGCCGGGCGAGATCTACTGCCGCGCCCTCCGCCAGGACTTCCGCTCGTCGTCAACGGGTAACTGCGGGGACGCGGCGACGGGCGGACAGCGCGGAGCACGGCGGCCCCTGACCGTCTCACCCGGTCAGGGGCCGTTCCTCATGCGGTGGGTGTGGGATTTGAACCCACGGTGACTCGCGCCACGACGGTTTTCAAGACCGTTCCCTTAGGCCGCTCGGGCAACCCACCCCGCGCCGGTCGTGATCGGCGGCGCGGGGACAAGACTAGCCGGTCGGGGAGGGAAGCGCGGTATGCGCGGGTGCGGGCGGAGTCAGTTGTCGCCGTCGCGGGAGGCGAGGACGACGTCGGTGGTGTGGTCCTTGCCGTCGCGCTTGTAGGTGATCGTGACCTTGTCGCCGGGCTTGTGGGTCCAGATCTCGCCGATGAGGGTGGGGCCGGAGTCGATCACCGAGTCGTCGAACTTGGTGATGACGTCGCCGGGCTTGAGGCCGGCCTTGGCGGCGGGGCCGCCCGGCTCGATCGCGGCGGAGCCGCTGGCGCCCTGGTCGGTGATCTTCGCGCCGCTCGTGCCGTCCTGCAGGGAGACCGACGCGCCGATCTTCGCGTACACCGGCTTGCCGGTCTTGATCAGCTGCTGGGCGACGTACTTGGCCTGGTTGATCGGAATGGCGAAGCCCAGGCCGATGGAGCCGGACTGGCCGCCGGAGCCGCCCAGGCCGCCGCTGCTGGAGGACTGGATCGCGGAGTTGATGCCGATCACCGCGCCCCGCGCGTCGAGCAGCGGGCCGCCGGAGTTGCCCGGGTTGATGGAGGCGTCCGTCTGCAGGGCGCTCATGTAGGACGCCTTGCTGTCGCCGCTGCCGTCGCTGGAGGCGACCGGGCGGTTCTTGGCGCTGACGATGCCCGTGGTGACCGTGTTCGACAGGCCGAAGGGGGCGCCGATGGCGATCGTCTCGTCGCCGACGGCCACCTTGTCGGAGTCGCCGAGGACGAGCGGCTTGAGATCCGACGGGGGGTTCTTGAGCTTGATGACGGCGACGTCGTACCCCTGCGCGTGGCCGACGACCTCGGCGTCGTACTTCTTGCCGTCCGGGAAGGTCGCGGTGAGCTTGCCGCCGTCGACGGCGTCGGCCACCACGTGGTTGTTGGTGACGATGTGCCCCTGCGTGTCGAACACGAAGCCGGTGCCGGTGCCGCCCTGGCCGTTGGTGCTCTCGGCCTCGATGGTGACGGTGCTCGGCAGCGCCTTGGCGGCCACGCCCGCGACCGAGTTCGGGTCGCGCTTGACCTGGGCGGCGCCCGTGTCCGAGGCGCTGACCGTGGTGGAGCCGCTGTCGTCGTGCTTGGCGAGGGTGTAGCCGAGGCCGCCGCCCAGGCCGCCGGCGACCAGCGCGGCCACCAGGACCGCGGCGACCAGCCCGCCGCGCCCGCGGCGCTTGGGGGCGGGCTGCTGGTAGCTCGCGCCCCAGCCGGTGGCGCCGCCCGCGCCGGCCCCCGCGCCGCCGGCCGCGTAGGCGGGCACGGCGGGGGGCTGGGGCGGCGGCCAGGAGCCGTCCGCGGGCGGGCCGGCGGGCCTCTGGGGGTGGCCGGGCGCGGCGGAGGTGTCGAAGGTGGAGCGGCCGGGCGTGGCCGGGCCCTCACCGGGGGCCTGCGGGTGCGCCGCTCCGGCCGTGGGCGGCTGCGCCGGGCCCTGGGGCTGCGTCGGCACGGCGTCCTGCTGCGGGGCGGGCACGTGTGGGGGCGCGCTGGGGGGCGGGGGCGTGGCGGCGCCGCTCCCCTGGGGGGCGGACGGCCGCGGGGAGGCTGCGGGGGAATCCACCGGCACGGGGGGTGCGGACGGGGCCGGGGGTACCTCGTTGCCCTCGTTCTCGGTGCTCACAGCTCTTCTCCTCGATCCACGGCTGTTGTTGTCGGTCGCACTCGGTCACGCTCGCTCATGCCTGCCGACGACCCGGCGTGCTCCAGCTGTGCATGTACTTCTGTATGCCCTCAGCTTTTCCCACGGGCCGTCAGAGCACCATAAGCGGTTGCTGTGGGCAGGTTGTCATTCTTTATATAAGTCATTTCAGAGTAATCGGGCGGATCATCCTCGTCCGTCCGTCTCCGCCGGTCCCCCGGCCCGCCTCGCCCCGTCCGCGCCCGCCGTCACGCCTGCCCCCTCTCGATGGCACCATGACGCGGTGACCCACGCACGGCAGCACCAGATCCAGGTCGTCGCCCACCGCGGAGCCTCCGAGGCCGCTCCGGAACACACCCTGGCCGCCTACCGTACGGCGATCGAGGACGGCGCGGACGCCCTCGAATGCGACGTACGCTTGACCGCGGACGGCCACCTCGTGTGCGTGCACGACCGTCGCGTCAACCGTACGTCGAACGGCCGCGGAGCGGTGTCCGCCCTGGAACTCGCCGACCTCGCCGCACTGGACTTCGGTTCCTGGCCCGCGCGCGGCTCCCGGCGGGGCCGGGACGAGGAGCCCGACTGGGAGGTGCGGCCCGAGGACCCCGAGGACACCTCCGTGCTCACCCTGGAGCGGCTGCTGGAACTCGTCGCCGACGCCGGCCGGCGGGTGGAGCTGGCCATCGAGACCAAGCACCCCACGCGCTGGGCCGGACAGGTGGAGGAACGGCTGCTGGCCCTGCTGCAGCGGTTCGGGCTGGACGCGCCCGCCCGCGCGGAGGAGTCGCCGGTGCGCGTGATGAGCTTCTCGCCCCGCTCGCTGCACCGGGTGCGGGCCGCCGCCCCGACCCTGCCGACCGTGTACCTGATGCAGTTCGTCTCCCCCCGGCTGCGGGACGGGCGGCTGCCCGCGGGGGTGCGGATCGCGGGGCCCTCGATCCGGATCGTGCGCAGTCATCCGGACTATGTCGAGCGGCTGAAAAGCGCCGGTCATCAAGTGCATGTGTGGACGGTGAACGAGCCCGAGGACGTCACTCTCTGCACCGAGCTGGGCGTCGACGCCCTCATCACCAATCGCCCGCGTGCGGTTCTGCGTCAGCTCGGCCGCTGATCGTGCGCGGAGCTTGACCGGGGCGGGCGCGTGCCGCATTCTCCGGCGTGGGCCATACCGAAGATTTCCGGCCACCCAGCGATGTGTTGTCACAGGGAGTGCTCCGGCGCGTTCGGTGCGTGTTCGATCACCGCGAATGCGTCGCCGGGCGGCGTATGGCCGGTTTCCGGTACAGGCCAATGGGGCATCCACACCGTGGCGTGGGGCGAAGGAGGTCTCGGGGGTGGCGTTGGTGGTGGCACAGGAAGTGCCCACGTCGTCGAGCATGGCCGTACCCCATGGCCCTGCGGGCGTGGGGGAAGCAAGGCACCGGATGCGCGATCAGCTGCGCAGGGGTGGCGTGGCGGAATCGGTCATCGACGATGCCGTACTGATCCTTTCCGAACTTCTGAGCAATGCCTGCCGACACGGCCGGCCGCTGGGCGGCGTCCCGGCGGGTGACGGTGACGTCCGGGCCGCGTGGCGCGTGGACACGGGCGGCAGGCTCCTCGTCGAGGTGACGGACGGGGGCGGCCCGACCCGCCCGGCGCCCGCCACCCCCTCGGTCACCGCGCACGGCGGCCGCGGGCTGAACATCATCACGGCGCTCTGCGACGACTGGGGCGTCCGGGACGACGTCCGCGGCGAGATCACCGTGTGGGTCGTCGTCCACGACGACGTGCACGACCCGGACGCCTGCCACCGCCGGGACGACTTCGCCGCCCGCGTGACCGCGCCCGCGGTGGCGGCCCTTCCCGAACTGAGCTTCGCCGACGCCGCCTTCGACGAACTGGACTGAGACAGGGCAGGGGTCACAGACTCCAGGACCAGGACCAGGACCAGGACCAGGACCAGGACCAGGAACAGGGCCAGGACCAGGACCAAGCCGGGGACGGCCGCGGTCGCCGGGCGCCGGGCGCCGGTCCACGACCGCAGGCCCCCCACAGCCTCGGCCCGCCCGCAGCCCCAGGTTGTCCACAACCACCGCTCCGTCCACAGCTTCCCGTCCTCGACGGTGTGAACGACTAGGCTCGCGCCCGTACGAGACGAGCCGTAACCGGGAGACACCCAGATGGCCAAGAAGCGACCCCAGACGAAGGCCGAGCGCCCGCAGCTCACGGACGGAGAGATCCCGGTGGTCGGCGCCCGCGAGCCGTGCCCCTGCGGCAGCGGCCGGCGCTACAAGGCGTGCCACGGGCGGGCCGCCGCGCACGCGGCGACCGAGCTGGTGCGGCGGCCGTTCGAGGGGCTGCCCGGCGAGTGCGACTGGGTGGCGCTGCGCGAGCTGGTCCCCGCCGCCACCGTCGAGCTGACCCTGCGGGAGGACCTGCCCGAGGGCGTGCCGTCGGTCCGGCTGGCCACCGTCCTGCCGATGGCCTGGCCCGCGCTGCGCCGCGACGACGGCTCGGTGCTGCTCGGCCTGCAGAACGACACGGCGTCCGGCGACATCAGCCGCGACCTCGCCGACACCCTGCGGCGCGCCCTGGAGGCCGAGCCCGGAACGCCGGTGCAGGGCCGCCGCGCCCCCGCCGACGGGCCCCGCCTCCAGGACCTGCTCGACCCCGAGGCCCCCTGCGCGCCGGAGGTGCACGAGGGCTTCGAGTTCTGGGTTCCGGACGCGGAGCACGCGACGGCGGAGGTGACCGCCTCCCTGGAGCGGGCCAACGCCGCGGCCATCCCGACCGTGCGCCTGGCGGGCGTCGGGGCCGCGTACTGGTGCGAGACCCCGGAGAAGAACCACCTGCGCTGGGTGATGCCGCACCCGGAGGAGGAACTCCTGGACGCGCTCGCCCGGCTGCACGCGGCGGGCACCTCCAGCCTCGGTGAGGGCACCCGCCTGGTCGGTTCCTTCCGCGCCCACGGCCTCACGGTGCCCGTCTGGGACCTGCCCAGCGGCGTCGGCGCCCAGGACGTGGAGAAGCCGGCCGCCGAGTTCGCCGAGCGGCTGGCCGCGGCGCTGGCCTCGGACGCCCCGCTGACCGCCGAGGAGCGCCGGGCCCGCGGCGGTCTGACCAACCGGCAGGTCACGCTCAGCTGACCCGCCGGCGCACCGGGCGCGCTGACCGACCGGTCAGCCGAACGCCTCGCACGGAACAGGAGCCTCCAGATGTCAACTCCCGTTCCTTGCAGATCAGTCGGTGACCGGAAAAGCAGCCTTGGCGGTGACCGGAAAGCCGAGTTCGAATTTGCGAACCGCGGATCTCTTGTTACCGTTCCAGTAGCCCGGTTGCTGGTGCATCCCCCGTCGCCAGCAACCGGGTCTTTCCATGTGCATCGCCGCTCACCGAGCGCACCCGCACGTCAACCGTCCGTCTCCGCAGGGGAGTTGCTCCCCGAGCGCAGCAACAGCGGTCCGTGCCCGGCGCGTCCCGCGAACTCCGCGACGGCCGTGTAGTCCGCCGGTGCCCCCCGGGTGTGCTCCCGGGGCGTCTCGCACATCCCCGGCTCGTCGTCGCCGTCCAGGGCGCAGTGCGTCCGCACGGTGCGGTCGCCGGGGCCCATGAGGGTGAGGGCGGCGTCCAGCGGTCCGCCGGTCGTGTCGCGGTAGTAGGTGCGCGCCCAGGTGTCCGCGCCCTGGGTCAGTACACAGGTCTGCGCCTCGACGCCTGCGGGCGAGGAGACCTGCGGGCCGCATCGGGCGGCGGTGGCCAGGCCCAGGCCGAGCAGGGAGGGGGAGCGGGAGCCGCCGGGCGCCGCAGACGGCAGTTTGTCGTCGCCGCGCGGCAGGGCGCGCGGCGCGGAGGGCGCGTCGCCGCGGTCGCCGACCTGGCCCGCGGACGCCACGGCCAGCGGCAGTACGACGGCGCACACGACGATGCCCATGAGGGCCAGCAGCCGCACGCGCCGGGGGTCCGGCCGCCCGGGCGGCGGCGTCCGGTCCTCGGGCCCGCTTCCGTGGCCGTCTCCGCTTCCAGGTCCCTCGGGATCACGCAGCATAAGGGGACGATAACGAGCGAAACGGGCGCCCGGTCCCGGCGCGCCCCGGCGCCCCTACAACTCGGGCGCGCTCACACCCGTACGAGTGAGGGCGTCCACGACGGCGTCCACCACGGCCTCCACGTCGGGCACCCAGGGCGCGGCGGAGCCGGGCAGCGGCGCGCGTTCCCAGCGGACCGGTCCGGTGCCGGTCTCGGAGGGCGGCAGCGCGAGATAGCCGCCCTCGCCGTGGAAGCGGAGCGAGCCGGGCACGAAGTCCTTGGCGTAGAGGAGTTCGCCGAGCTGCTCCATGGAGTACGGGCGCACCAGGATCGCCCAGCGCGCGGGCGAGGCGACGACCGGGCCGAGCCGCAGTCCTGCCCGGTCGAGGGCGTGGAGGGCGCGGGCGGCGGCGAGGGCCGGCAGGCTCACCGCGCAGGGGGCGGTGCCGCCGGTGGCCAGGACGATCGGCGCGGTGGGCCGGTTGGTCCACCACCAGCGCACCATCCGGGCGTTCGTGGTGGCCGCGAGGAGACCGGGATCGAACGGGTGTGCGCCGG
Organism: Streptomyces sp. NPDC047017; assembly: GCF_040644175.1. Lineage (NCBI taxonomy): Bacteria > Bacillati > Actinomycetota > Actinomycetes > Kitasatosporales > Streptomycetaceae > Streptomyces > Streptomyces sp. NPDC047017. Next base: position 27,374 of record NZ_JBEYVW010000023.1, read on the forward strand.
GCACCGTGCAGTCCGGGTCGGGGCAGCCGCAGCGGCCGGGCCGGTGCGGGTCGGGCGCCACGCCCGGGAGTACCGGCCACTGCCAGCGGGCGGCGATGGTCAGGGCCGAGCCGATCGGCTCGGGCCCCCCGCCGCCGCGCCGGGACAGGAGCCTGCGTCGCCTTCCGGGGATCTCGCGCATGAGCGCTCGTCCTTTCCGTTGCACCGCTGGCAACACGTGGACCACATCACAACATCATGTGCCGATCACTTCACTGTGCGTACCTGATGGCGCATCACACCCGTGCCTTCGGGCACGGGGGCCCCTCCGGGCCGGGCATCGGGCTGCTTCCGCGGCAGCCCCGCCCCTGCCGCTTCGGACAAGAGCATGGACGTGGCGTGGGGTGGCGGAGCCTGGCGTTTCGCTGTCGCGCGTTCTGCTCCCCGCCGCCGTCACGCGAGGATGGGGCACGGCCGTCGGTGGATAGGACGCCCGGGTCCGTCGCCAGGTTCCGGGTGGCTGCCAACCACCCCTGGCCTTCTCCGAGTACGTACCCATCACGACCGCTGTGACGCTCTGTGGAGCAAACCCAGTCGACCGCAATAAGCCGTTACCCGAGGCAGTTTCAAGCCAACTTCGTTGTGGCGCAAGAGGTCTGGCGCAAGACCTCGCCGGACTCGCTGACACCAGGAATACCGGCAGGACAATGCTGGACATCCCCTCACGAGTGCGTGTACATGTGGAGACACTGCCGGCGGCGCAGAAGGACATGGGGGTTCGCGATGCTTTTGAGCAGTACGCACCGGTCGGAAAGCCGGACGCCATGAACGCCCCGCACCCTCCGAAAGTGGCTGGAATCGATTCAACGGTTCCCTCACCCGCACACACTGTCGCGCCCGCACCCGCAGCCCCTGGCGCCCCACCGGCCGCCGCCCCGAACGGCGCGCACTCCCCGCACCCCGCCCACCCGCCGGGAGCCGTGCTGCAGGACCGGCTCGCCGGCTGGGTGTCCGACCTCACCACCCTGCACGAGCTGACCGAACGCCTGGCCCGCACCAGCGGGCTCGACGCCGCCCTGAAGGAACTGCTGCGCGCCGGTGCCGCCCTCGTGGGCGCCCGGCGCGGTCTCGTCGTACTGGAACCCGGCGACGGGCTCGGCCCCGACACCACCGTCGGCCTCGGCCTCGCCCACGCCGACCTCGGCCACATCGAGACCGTGCCGCGCGGCGCGATGCCCCACGGCGCCCTCCTGGAGGCCACCGCCGGACCGCCCGGCGGCGAGGGCGAGTCGGTCCACCCGGACCTGTTCGCCGAGGACGGCCTCGACCCCCGCCACCGCGAGGTCGCCGCCCGCCTCGGCTACGCCGCCGGCTACGCGCTGCCCCTGTCCACCGAGGCCGCCGGACGGCTCGGCGCCGCGCTGTGGCTCTACGACGAGCCCGCGCAGCCGGACGCACGCCGGCGCCATCTCGCCGGCCTCTACGTCCGCTTCGCCACCGAGCACCTCGCGCGCCTGCTGGAGACGGAGCGCACGCGCGCGTGCATGGCGACGATGTACGAGGAGCTGCTGCCCTCCCGGCTGCCCCGGGTCCCCGGCGTGCAGCTCGCCGCCCGGCACCGCACCGGCCCGCGCGGCGGCGGCGACTGGTACGACGCGCTGCCGCTGCCCGAGGCCGCGCTCGGCCTGGCGGTCGGCTCGGTCACCGGCACCGGGCCCGGCGCGGTCGCCGCGACCGGCCGGCTGCGGGCGTCGCTGCGGGCGTACGCGGTGATGGAGGGCGAGGACCCCGTCGCCGTCCTCTCCGACCTGGAACTGCTGCTGCGGCTGACCGAGCCGGCCCGGTCCGCCACCGCGCTGTTCGCCTACTGCGAGCCCGCGCTGCGCCGGATCACCCTGGCCGGCGCCGGGCACTGCCCGCCGCTGCTGACCGGCGAGCGGCGCACCGAGTTCGTGGAGACCTCGGTGTCCGCGCCGCTGGGCATGCTCGCCTGTTGGGAGGCGCCCAGTGCGGAGTTCCAGGTGAGCGCAGGCGAAACGGTGCTGCTCTACACCGACGGGCTGCTGCACCGCGCCGGCGACAGCGTCGACCGCGCCTTCGCCCGGCTGCACGCGGCCGCGGCGGGCGTCCCGCGCGCGGTGCGCCACGACCCCGCCGCCGTCGCCGACCACGTGCTGCGCACGGTCCTGCCCGACGGCCTGGACGTGACCGGCGGCACGGAGGACGTGGTGCTGCTCGCGGCCCGCTTCGAGTAGCCCGCGGACCTTCCGCCCACGGCCCCCAGGGCCCCTTCCGTACGACCGTACGATGGGGGTGGTCCAGTGCCGTATCGAGGAGGAAGACCGTGGCGGAGGAGCAGCCGGCGACCCCGGAGACTGCCGAGGAAGAGCCGATCAAGCAGCGCAAGAACGGCCTGTACGCGGGCGTGTCCGACGAGCTGGCCGAGAGCATGAAGTCCGGCTGGGCCGACACGGAGCTGCGTGACCTCCGGCCGGTCGAGCAGGCGGAGCACACCGCCCGCCGCCGCGCCGCGCTGTCCGCCCGCTTCCCCGGTGAGCGCCTGGTGATCCCCGCGGGCAACCTGAGGACCCGCTCCAACGACACCGAGTACGCCTTCCGCGCCTCGGTCGAGTACGCCTACCTCACCGGCGACCAGGCCGAGGACGGCGTGCTGGTCCTGGAGCCCGCCGCGGACGGCCACCGGGAGACGATCTACCTGCTGCCCCGCTCCGACCGGGAGAACGGCGAGTTCTGGCTGGACGGGCAGGGCGAGCTGTGGGTCGGCCGCCGCCACTCCCTGGCCGAGTCCGAGGCGCTGTACGGCATCCCGGCCGCCGATGTGCGCGAGCTGGCGGAGAAGCTGCGCGCGGCCACCGGTCCGGTCCGCGTGGTGCGCGGCCACGACGCCGGCATCGAGGCCGCGCTGACCGACAAGGTCACCGCCGAGCGCGACGAGGAGCTGCGCGTCTTCCTCTCCGAGGCCCGCCTGGTCAAGGACGACTTCGAGGTCGGCGAGCTGCAGAAGGCCGTCGACTCCACCGTGCGCGGCTTCGAGGACGTGGTGAAGGTCCTCGACCGGGCCGAGGCGACCAGCGAGCGCTACATCGAGGGAACGTTCTTCCTCCGCGCGCGCGTGGAGGGCAACGACGTCGGCTACGGCACCATCGCCGCCGCCGGCCCGCACGCCTGCACGCTGCACTGGGTGCGCAACGACGGCCCGGTCCGCTCCGGCGACCTGCTGCTGCTCGACGCCGGCGTGGAGACGCACTCCCTCTACACCGCGGACGTCACGCGCACCCTGCCGGTGGGCGGCACGTACAGCGAACTCCAGAAGAAGATCTACGACGCCGTGTACGAGGCCCAGGAGGCCGGCATCGCGGCGGTGCGGCCGGGCGCCAAGTACCGCGACTTCCACGACGCCGCGCAGCGCGTGCTGGCCGAGAAGCTCGTGGAGTGGGGCCTGGCCGAGGGCCCGGTCGAGCGGGTGCTCGAACTGGGCCTGCAGCGCCGCTGGACCCTGCACGGCACCGGCCACATGCTCGGCCTGGACGTCCACGACTGCGCCGTCGCGCGCACCGAGACGTACGTGGACGGCACGCTGGAGCCGGGCATGGTCCTCACCGTCGAGCCGGGCCTGTACTTCCAGGCCGACGACCTGACGGTCCCCGCGGAGTACCGCGGCATCGGGGTCCGCATCGAGGACGACATCCTGGTCACCGAGGACGGCAACCGGAACCTGTCCGCCGGGCTGCCGCGCCGGTCGGACGAGGTCGAGGCGTGGATGGCGGCCCTGAAGGGCTGATACGCAAGGAGCGGCCGGGTGCCTGGGCGGTGCCCGGCCGTACACATGCCCAGGGGGAGGGTTTCGTGGACGTGGACGACTTCTGGTCCGGGGTCGGGGTGGACCTGCATCTGGAACCGGACGCGGCGGCCGGCCGCCGGGCCGGCCTGGAGAAGGCGCTCAGGGACGCCGTGCGCGAGGGGCGGCTGACGCCCGGGACCCGACTGCCGGCGACCCGGCGCCTGGCCTGCGAGCTGGGCATCTCGCGCGGCACCGCCAAGGCGGCCTACGACCAGCTCGTGGCCGAGGGGTATCTGACGGCCCGGCAGGGCTCCGGGACCCGGGTCGCCGCACTGCCCACCGTCGCGGCGGAGGAGCCCGGAGCGGCGGCACGCGCGCGTGCGCCCCGGTTCGACCTGCGGCCCGGCAGCCCGGACGTGGGCGCGTTCCCGGCGGCGGCCTGGCTGCGGGCGCTGCGCCGGGCCATCGCGACGGCGCCCTCCCTGGCGTACGACTACGGCGACCCGCGCGGCCGCGTCGAACTGCGCACCGCGCTGTCGGGCTATCTGGGCCGGGCGCGCGGGGTGATCGCGCCGCCCGAGCGGATCGTCGTCACCTCCGGGTACGTGCAGGGGCTGGCCCTGCTCACGCGGGTGCTGGACGGCGGCGCGGTCGCCATGGAGGACCCCGGGCTGCCCTTCCACCGGGAGGTGGTGCGGCGCAACGGCGGCCAGGTGGTGCCGGTCCGGGTCGACGAGCGGGGCGTGCGCGTGCCGGACCAGGAGGCGCGGGCCGTCGTGGTCACGCCCGCGCACCAGTACCCGACCGGCGTGACCCTGCACCCCGAGCGACGGCGCGCGCTGACCGACTGGGCCCGCGCGCACGGCGCCCTGATCGTCGAGGACGACTACGACGGCGAGTTCCGCTACGACCGCCAGCCCGTCGGCGCGCTCCAGGGCATGGCCCCGCATCAGGTCGCCTATCTGGGCACGGCCTCCAAGACCCTCGGCCCGGCGCTGCGGCTGGGCTGGATGGTGCTGCCGCCGCGGCTGGTGGACGCGGTGGCCGACGCCAAGCTGCACAGCGACCACCACACCGAGACCATCGGGCAGCTCGCGCTCGCCGAACTCGTCGACAGCCACGCCTACGACCGGCACGTCCGCGCCTGCCGGCTGCGCTACCGGCGCCGCCGCGACCAGCTCCTGGACCGGCTGGGCGCACACCGGCGCGTCCGCGGGATCGCGGCCGGGCTGCACGCGCTGATCGACGTCGACGACGAGGACGACGTACTGGCCCGCGCGGCGGCGGAGGGCCTGGCGCTCGGCCGCCTCGGCGACCACTGGCACACACCCGGCGCGGGACGGCCGCGGGGGCTGGTCGTCGGGTACGGCACGCCCCGGGAGCGGGTGTACCCGGAGGCGCTGGACGTGCTGGCGAAGGTGCTGGAGGGGGCGTGAGGGGCGCTTCGGTGAGCGCCGCTAGACCGCCATCAGCGGTGCGCCCGTGCGCCACTTGAGGATCTTGTCGAAGCTGACCACCGCGCCGCGGCGCCCCGGTCCGTCGCCGATGTGGACGTGGTCGGCGAGTTCCCGGATGAGGCACAGGCCGCGGCCGTGCTCGGCCTCGGCGTGCGGGACGCGCACCGGCACCCGGCGGCCGCCGCCCGGGAAACCGGGGCCGGCGTCGGCCACCTCGATCCGGCACGTCTCCCCGTCGAGGTAGGCGGTGACGCGGTACGCCGCGGGGGAACCGGCGTCCCCGCCGTGCTCGACGGCGTTCGCGCACGCCTCGCTGAGGGCGACGGACAGGTCGTAGGAGATGTCGGGGTCGACGCCCGCGGTCTCCATCGCGCCGAGCAGCAGCCGCCGGGCGAGCGGCACGCTCGCGGCGTCACGCCGCAGATGGAGTGACCACCAGATGCTCATGCTCCAGCCTCCCGGCCGCGGGTCGACATACCGTTACGTATTGCCCGGCGTGTCCGGCCGTAAGCACCGAGTCGCCACCGGAACCTCCGATCGGCGGATGCGGCCGGAACGGAATCGGTGTATGCGCGCCGTCCAGGGACGGAAGGTGACCTTCCGGGCGTACCGCATCTTGCGGACCTGCCGCACGGCGGGCGGGAGCCCAGTGCGATGATGAGCGCGCCATGACTGCCCCCCACCCGCGCACGGCACGCGCCGGACGCGATCTCAGGCTGCTGCGGGCCGCGGTGTTCGCCGCGGTCTGCGTCGTGCTGGCCGCGGCCGGGCACACGCTGGGCTCGTGCGCCGCCGTCCCGCTGTGGACGCTGGGCGTGGGATTCCTGGGGGCACTCCTCGTCGTCGTCCCGCTCGCCGGGCGGGCCCGCTCCCTGCCCGGGATCGCGACGCTGCTCGCGGTCGGCCAGACCGTCCTGCACACGCTCTTCGGGCTGGGGCAGCACGGCATGGCGGGCATGGGGTCCGGGGCGATGTCCATGGGGCCGATGGGTGCCATGGGCCCTGCGGGTGCCATGGGCTCCGCGGGCCCTGTGGGTTCCATAGGTTCGGCGGGCTCCCTGGGGTCCTGGGGACCGGCGGGTTCCGTGGGGTCGATGGCGGCCGTGGGGCCGGCGGGTTCCGCCGGGCACCCGCTGACCGACGCCGCGCTGGTGGAACAGGCCGCGCGGTACGTGTGCGGCACCACCGCGGCGGCGATCAGCCCGTCCCAGGCGTTCCGGATCCTCACCGACGCGCACCTGTACTCCGGTCCCGCCCCGGACGCGGCCGCCGCCCACCCGGCGGACACCCTGTCCGGCTCCGGCTCGTGGTTGGCGCTGCTGCCGTCCCTGCCGATGCTGCTCGGCCATGTGCTGGCCGCGCTCGTCGCGGGCTGGCTGCTGCGCCGCGGCGACCTCGCCCTGCTGCGGCTGATCGAACTGTCCGCGCACGGGGTCGCCGAGGGGGCGCTCGTACGCTCGCTGCGCGGGGCGCTCGCCCTGATGTGCGCGCTGTGCGCGGGACTGCCCACGGCGCCCGGGACGGGACCGCGCTTCGTGCGCGCCGCCGGCTCCGCGCCCCTGGCGCCCGCCACCGTCGCGCTCCAGCACACGGTGATCCGCCGCGGCCCGCCGGCCGCCGCCCTCGCCCTCGCCGCCTGACACGACGCGACCAGCACTCCACCGGACTCGGCCCGAGCGGCCCGCCGGAGGCAGCGGCCGCCGTCGTGCGGCACACGCGCGTGCCCGTCGCCGGATGTCCGCCCCCGCGGGCGCCCCGGCGCACGCGCCCCTCCCTGTCACCGGACCCACCGGATCGCGCCGGACCACCGGATCACCCGGTCGCCGGCCCCCCGGACTCACTCGAAGTGGAGTGCTCTTCGTCATGAAGGCCATCAGCCGCAGGACCTCTCGTCTCGCCACCGTCGGCGCCCTCGCGGGCACGGCCGTCCTCGCCGTGTCCGTCCCCGCGTTCGCGCACGTCACCGTGCAGCCGGAGGGGGCCGCGGCCAAGGGCGGCTACGCCGTCGTCGACTTCAAGGTCCCCAACGAGCGCGACAACGCCTCCACCACCCGGCTGGAGGTCAACTTCCCCGCCGACCACCCGCTCGCCTCGGTGATGCCGCAGCCGATCGACGGCTGGAAGATCGACGTCACCAAGTCCAAGCTGGCCAAGCCGCTGGAGACGCACGGCGAGAAGATCTCCGAGGCCGTCACCAAGGTCACCTGGACCGCCACCGACGGCAAGGGCGTCCAGCCGGGCTACTTCGAGAAGTTCCCGCTCTCGATCGGCGCGCTGCCCCAGGACACCGACCAGCTCGTCTTCAAGGCCCTGCAGACGTACTCCGACAAGGAGGTCGTCCGCTGGATCGAGGTCCCGCAGAAGGGCCAGGACGAGCCGGAGAACCCGGCGCCCACCCTGCAGCTGACCGCGGCCGCCGGCACCGGCGCCGCGGCCCAGAACACCGCCGCCGGCGCGAAGCCCGCCGCCGAGAACACCGCCGCCGCCAAGAGCGGCAGCGACACCACCGCCCGGGTCCTCGGCGTCGTGGGCATCGTCGTCGGCGCGGCGGGCGTGGCGTTCGGCGTGTTCGCCGGACGCCGGCGGACCGCCGCCTGACCTGCCCGTCCGCGCCGCGCACCGGGTCCGTACGCCGCTCGCGTACGGCCCGGTGCGCGCCGCAGTTCTCACATCTGGGACATTTTCCTATGCGCAAGAAGACGTTCGCCGCGGCCGCCCTGCTCGCCGCCGCCACGATGACCCTCTCCGCCTGCGGCAGCGGCAGCGGCGACAGCGAGAAGCCCGCCGCCGTGGTCTCCGAGGACACCGCGCAGCGGGCCGCGACGGTGCTCGACCAGCCGTACGAGAAGCCGGATCTGGTCCTCACCGACACCCACGGCAAGAAGTACGACCTCCGCGCCGAGACCGCGGGCCGGCCCACGCTCATCTACTTCGGCTACACCCACTGCCCCGACGTCTGCCCGCTGACGATGAACAACCTCGCGGTCGCCAAGCAGGCACTGCCCAAGGCCGAGCAGGACAAGCTGCGGGTCGTGTTCGTCACCACCGACCCGGGCCGCGACACGCCTGCCGAGCTGGGCAAGTGGCTCAAGGGCATCGACCCGCAGTTCATCGGCCTGACCGGCGGCTTCGCCACCATCGAGGCCGGCGCGCGCAGCATCGGCATCACCGTCGAACCGACGAAGAAGGACAAGAACGGCAAGCTGGTCTCGGTGCACGGCGCGCAGGTGGTCGCCTTCTCGCCGAAGAACAACACCGGGTACGTCGTCTACGGCGAGAACGCCTCCGTCGACGACTACACCAAGGACCTGCCCAAGCTCATCAAGGGAGAGAACCCGTGAGGCGCCGGACAGCGGGAGCCATAGTGACCGCGGGGGCCGTGACGGGCGCCCTGCTGCTGACCGGGTGCGGCGGGTCCGCCTCGGGTTCCGAGGGCGGCGGTCCCGAACTGTCCGTCAGCGCCGCCTACATGCCCCAGCCGGTCTCGGACTCGATGGCGGCCGGCTTCCTGACCATCACCAACAAGGGCGGTGCGCAGGACGAGCTGACCTCGGTCACCAGCGCCGCCGCCGGCTCGGTCACCGTGCACGAGACCACCGGCGGGGCGATGCGGGAGGTCGACCGGCTCGCCGTCCCCGCACACGGCCGGCTGGTGTTCAGGACAGGGGGTGACCACCTGATGTTCGACATGCTCAAGCGCAAGCCCGAGCAGGGCCAGACGGTCCTGGTCGAGCTGCACTTCGCCACGTCCGGTGACATCAAGGTCGAGATGCCGGTGAAGTCCGCCACGTACAACCCCGCGACCGGACACTGAGGGAGGGACCACCTTGACGCGGACCACCGCCCCCCGCCCGCGGACCCTGGTACTGCTGTTCCTGGCCGTCGCCGGCGCGCTGCTGGCCGGCGCCGGGCCCGCCTCCGCGCATGCCGCGCTGCTCGGCAGCGACCCCCGGCAGGGGGCGGTGGTCGCCAAGGCCCCGACCCAGGTCTCGCTGACCTTCTCCGAGCAGGTCGCCATGAACGACGACTCGGTACGGGTGCTCGATCCGCAGGGCAAGCGCGTCGACGCCGGGAAGCCGGCCGGTGTCAGCGGCTCCACCTATGCCGTGCGGCTGCGCGGCGGCCTGGCCAAGGGCACCTACACCGTCGCCTATCAGGTGATCTCGGCCGACAGCCATCCCGTCGGCGGCGCCTACACCTTCTCGATCGGCGCGCCCTCCAAGACCTCGGTCGTGGCGGACGGCGGCCAGGAGGTGGGCGGCGGCACGGTCGGCCTGCTCTACGGGATCGGCCGGTACGTGTCGTACGCCGGGTTCATCGTGCTGGCCGGCGGTGCCGCCTTCGTGCTGGCCTGCTGGCGGCGCGGGGCCGGGGTGCGGGCCGTGCAGCGGCTCGTCGTCTCCGGCTGGGTGGCGCTCACCGCGGCCACCCTGACGCTGCTGCTCCTGCGCGGCGCGTACACCACCTCCGGCAAGCTCGGGGACATCGTCGACCTGAACCTGCTCGGGCAGGTGCTCCAGACCAAGTCGGGCGCGGCCCTCGTCTCCCGGCTGCTGCTGCTCGCCGCGGCGGCGCTCTTCGTCGCGGTGCTCTTCGGGGCGTACGAGAAGCGGGCGGACGAGGAGAAACGGGACCTGACCTTCGGGCTGGCCATCGGCGGTACCGTCGTCGCCGCCGGGCTCGCGGCGAGCTGGGCGATGGCCGAGCACGCCTCGGTGGGCCTGCAGCCGGGCATCGCGATGCCGGTCGACGTCCTGCACCTGCTGGCCGTCGCCGCCTGGCTCGGCGGGCTCGTCGCCCTCCTGGTGGCGCTGTACCGGGCGCCCGCCGGCACCCCGGTCGAGTCCGACGCCGTACGCCGTTTCTCCCGGGTCGCCTTCGGCTCGGTCGCCACGCTCGTCGCCACCGGCACCTACCAGTCCTGGCGCCAGCTCGGCTCCTGGTCCGCGCTGACCGGCACCCGCTACGGGCAGCTGCTGCTGGTCAAGGTCGGCCTGGTGGCGGTGATGGTGGGGCTCGCGTGGTTCTCCCGGCGCTGGACGGGGCGGCTGGCGGACGTGGGGGCCGCGAAGGTGTCGGACGCGGTGGCCGCGGAGACGTCGGATGCGGTGGCCGCGAAGACGTCCGGCACGGCCCGTGCGAAGGAACAGGCCGGTGCTGGGGGGCAGGCCGGTGCTGGGGGGCAGGCCCGTGCGAAGGAACTCGTGCGCGGCAAGGAGACCGTCGCCGCGGACGCTGGCGCGGGCGCGGCGGACGGTGACGCGCGGCGGGCCGCCCAGCTCGCCCGGCAGCGGGCCGCCGTGGACTCCGCCCGGCTCAAACGGCTGCGCGACGCCGATCCGAACCGGTTCGGGCTGCGCCGCTCCGTGCTGGCGGAGGCGGCCGTCGCCGTCGTGCTGCTCGTGGTGACCACCGTGCTGACCCAGACCGAACCGGGCCGCACCCAGGAAGAGGCCAAGGCCGCCGCCTCGTCCTCGTCCTCCTCTTCTTCCTCGTCGTCCGCGTCGGCGGGTGCGGTCACCCTCGACATGCCGTTCGACACCGGCGGCCAGAACGGCAAGGGTGTCGTACGGCTCGACATCGACCCCGCCCGGGTGGGCGCCAACGAGCTGCACGTCTACGTCCAGCGGCCGGACGGGCAGCCCTTCGACATCCCCGAGGTCAAGCTGGCCTTCACCCTGGCCGCGCAGAACGTCGGCCCGCTGCCGGTGGCCCCCGGCCACATCGCCACCGGACACTGGGCGGCGGACGGGGTGCAGATCCCGATGGCGGGCGACTGGAAGGTCGACGTGACCGTGCGGACCTCCGACATCGACCAGGTGACCGTCACCAAGAACGCGCAGATCGGCTGAGCCTGACCATGACCCACCAGACCACTCCGGAGGCCGTCTCCCCGGGCGCGCCGCCCGCCGTGCCCGCGCCCGGGAAGGACGGCACCGCCGCCACGGAGGGCGTCTCGCGCAGACGGCTGCTCGGCGCGGCCGGCGCCACCGGGCTCGTCCTCGGGGCGGCGGGCGCGGCCGCCGGTTACGCGGCGGCGCCCGCCGGGGCCACCCCGCTGACCTCGCTGGGTTCGGACCGGGCGGTGTTTCACGTGAAACACCAGCCCGGCATCACCGACGCCCTCCAGTCCTGCGGCCATCTCGTCGCCTTCGACCTGGCGGCGGGCGCGGGCCGCAAGGAGGCCGCCGCGCTGCTGCGCCGCTGGTCGGACACGGCCGACCGGCTGATGGCGGGCGAGCCGGCCGCGCACGGGGACACCGATGTCGCCCGGGACGCCGGACCCTCCTCGCTGACGGTCACCTTCGGCTTCGGCCGTTCCTTCTTCGACCGCACGGGCCTGCAGAAGCAGCGGCCGGCCGCTCTCGCCCCGCTGCCCGACTTCTCCTCGGACCGGCTCGACAAGGCGCGCAGCGATGGTGACCTGTGGGTGCAGATCGGCGCCGACGACGCCCTGGTCGCCTTCCACGCCCTGCGGGCCGTGCAGAAGGAGGCGGGCGGCGCGGCCCGGGTGCGCTGGCAGATGAACGGCTTCAACCGTTCGCCGGGCGCCACCCCGCGTCCCATGACCGCCCGCAACCTGATGGGCCAGGTCGACGGCACCAACAACCCGAAGCCCGGCGACGCCGACTTCGACCGGCGCCTCTTCGTCCCGGCCGGGGGCGAGCCCGCCTGGATGGCGCACGGCTCCTACGCCGTCGTACGGCGGGTCCGGATGCTCCTGGACGACTGGGAGAAGCTGTCGACCGCCCGGCAGGAGAGCGTCATCGGGCGCCGGAAGTCCGACGGCGCCCCGCTCAGCGGCGGTACCGAGGCGACCCCCATGGACCTGGAGAAGACAGGCGCGGACGGCTCCTTCGTGGTCCCGGTCAACGCGCACGCCCGGATCACCCGGCCTGACCAGAACGGCGGCGCCGCCATGCTCCGCCGCCCCTTCTCGTACCACGACGGCATCGGCGCCGACGGCTCCCCGGACGCGGGGCTGCTGTTCGTCTGCTGGCAGGCCGATCCGCTGCGGGGCTTCGTGCCGGTGCAGCGCAAGCTGGACCGCGGGGACGCGTTGTCGCAGTTCGTCCGGCACGAGGCGAGCGGGCTGTTCGCGGTGCCGGGCGGGGCGGCGAAGGGCGAGTACGTGGGGCAGCGGCTGCTGGAGGGGTGAGCCCAGGATCGGTGCCCCGTCCCGCGTGGCGGCCATTAGGGTGAGGCCATGCCAGCCAGCTACGCGTATCTCGGCCCCGAGGGCACCTTCACGGAAGTCGCCCTGCGGACGCTGCCCGAGGCGGCCACCCGGCAGCTGGTCCCTTACGTGTCCGTGCAATCCGCGCTGGACGCGGTGCGCACCGGCGAGGCCGAGGCCGCCTTCGTGCCGATCGAGAACTCCGTCGAGGGCGGCATCACCGCGACGCTCGACGAGCTGGTCGCGGGCCGGCCGCTGATGATCTACCGCGAGGTGCTCCTGTCGATCACCTTCGCGCTGCTGGTCAGGCCGGGTACCGAGCTGTCCGGCATCCGGACCGTCACCGCCCACCCGGCCGCGCAGCCGCAGGTGCGCAACTGGCTGAAGGAGAACCTCCCCGAGGCCCGCTGGGAGTCGGCCGCCTCGAACGCGGACGGCGCCCGCCTGGTGCAGGAGGGCCGTTACGACGCCGCGTTCGCCGGGGAGTTCGCGGCGGCGCGTTACGGCCTGGTGCCGCTGGAGACGGGCATCCACGACGCGGAGAACGCGCAGACCCGGTTCGTCCTGGTCGGCCGTCCGGCGCGGCCCGCCGCCCCGAGCGGCGCCGACAAGACCTCCGTGGTCCTGTGGCAGCGCGACGACCACCCCGGCGGGCTGCGTGACCTGCTGGGCGAGTTCGCCGGCCGGGGCATCAACCTCATGCTGCTGCAGTCCCGCCCGACCGGCGCCGGCATCGGCAACTACTGCTTCTGCGTGGACGCCGAGGGCCATATCGACGACCGCCGGATGGCCGAGGCGCTGACGGGGCTGAAGCGGATCTGCCTTCAGATGCGGTTCCTCGGCTCCTACCCGCGCGCGGACCTCGGCCCGGCGGGCGTGCGGCTGCCGTCCACGGGCACCTCGGACGAGGAGTTCATGGCGGCGGCGGACTGGGTGGCGCGCTGTCAGGACGGCCGTTTCTAGCCAGGAGCGGTCTGGGGGTGACCGTTGGTGACCGGTCCTACCTGCAGATCTTCGTTGTCCACAGAAGTTATCCACAGGCACTCTTCTCGACCTGGGGACAAGTCGACACCGGACCGCGAGTCGGTCGACAAATCGGCCCTCGGCCGCCCTCCCGGGCCGCCGCCCGGCAGGTCACCCTTCGTCCACCCGTTTCCTGTCGTTCATCTTTTGGGGCGACCCTTTTCCACCCGAAAGTGGGTGTCGGGCGGGTTTGAACCGGGAATTCTTCCTTCCGTGCGGCTCATCCGGAGTGATCAATTCCGAAGTCCACAGAACTTTCGCACAGCCTGTGGATAACTTTGCGGGAGTCGTGGATTCCTGTGGACAACAGGGCCACCAAGTCCCGTACGCCGCAAGGGAATCCAGTCAACCAGGCGGCCGGCGCCTGCCCCGTTCCAGGGAGCGGCCCGTCCGAAATTGACACCATGCGCAATTCGTCCATGACGGTGAGTGCGGCACCGGCCCGGCGTGGCCCGGAATACCGGGTCGTGAGCGCGAACGCCGCACCGGTAGCCTTGACCGCGTGATTGACCTTCGTCTGCTCCGTGAGGACCCTGACCGTGCGCGCGCCTCGCAGCGCGCCCGTGGAGAGGACGTCGCGCTCGTCGACTCCCTCCTGTCTGCCGACGAGCGGCGCAGGTCGTCCGGCGTCCGCTTCGACGAGCTGCGCGCCGAGCAGAAGGCGCTGGGCAAGCTCATCCCCAAGGCCGCCGGTGACGAGAAGGCCGAGCTGCTGAAGAAGGCGAGCCAGCTCGCCGCCGACGTCAAGGCGGCCGACGCCGAGCGCGACGCGGCCGACGCCGAGACCCAGGAGCTGCTGCTCCGGCTCGGCAACCTCGTCCACCCCGAGGTCCCGGTCGGCGGCGAGGAGGACTTCGTCACCCTGGAGACGCACGGCACGATCCGCGACTTCGCCGACGAGGGCTTCGAGCCCAAGGACCACCTGGAACTGGGACAGCTCCTCGGCGCCATCGACGTGGAGCGCGGCGCGAAGGTCTCCGGCTCGCGCTTCTACTTCCTCACCGGTGTCGGCGCCCTGCTGGAGCTGGCGCTGGTGAACGCGGCGATCGCCCAGGCCACCGCGGCTGGCTTCACCCCGATGCTCACCCCGGCCCTGGTCCGCCCCCAGTCGATGGCGGGCACCGGCTTCCTCGGCCAGGCCGCCCAGGACGTCTACCACCTCGACAAGGACGACCTCTATCTGGTCGGCACGTCCGAGGTGCCGCTCGCGGCGTACCACATGGACGAGATCATCGACGCCGAGCGGCTGCCGCTGCGCTACGCCGGCTTCTCGCCGTGCTTCCGCCGCGAGGCCGGCTCGCACGGCAAGGACACCCGCGGCATCTTCCGCGTGCACCAGTTCGACAAGGTCGAGATGTTCTCCTACGTCGCCCCCGAGGACTCGCGGGCGGAGCACCAGCGGCTGCTGGAGTGGGAGAAGCAGTGGCTGACCTCGCTGGAGCTGCCGTTCCGTGTGATCGACGTGGCCTCGGCCGACCTCGGCTCCTCCGCGGCCCGCAAGTTCGACTGCGAGGCGTGGATCCCGACCCAGCGCAAGTACCGCGAGCTGACCTCCACCTCGGACTGCACCGAGTACCAGTCCCGGCGGCTGTCCATCCGCCTCCGTGACGGCAAGCAGGTCAAGCCGCTGGCCACGCTCAACGGCACCCTGTGCGCCGTGCCGCGCACCATCGTCGCGATCCTGGAGAACCACCAGCAGGCCGACGGCTCCGTGCGTGTGCCCGAGGTGCTGCGCCCCTACCTCGGCGGCCGGGAGGTCCTGGAGCCGCTGGCCAAGTGACCACGACCGCTCCCGCGGCCGCCGGTGAGCTGACCGGCGGCCTGCCCTACCGGCTGGTCGCGACCGACCTCGACGGAACGCTGCTGCGCTCCGACTGGTCCGTCTCGCGGCGCACCCGTGACGCGCTCGCCGCGGCCACCGCGGCGGGCGCCGCGCATCTGGTGGTCACCGGCCGGGCCGTCCCCTGGACCCAGCACGTCCTGGACGACCTCGGTTACCGGGGCCTGGCCGTCTGCGGCCAGGGCGCCCAGGTCTACGACGCGGGGCAGCGGCGGCTGCTGACGTCCGTGACCCTCGACCGGCAGCTGGCCGGTGTGGCCCTGGCCAAGATCGAGGCGGAGGTCGGCCCGCTGTACCTGGCGGCGAGCCGGGACGGCCTGGAGGGCGAGGTGCTGGTGGGCCCCGGGTACGCCCTGGCGGGCTCGCTGCCGGCCACCCCGTTCACCGACGCGTCGGATCTGTGGAGCGCGCCGCTCAACAAGATCTACGTCCAGCACCCGACCCTCTCCGACGACGAGCTGGCCGAGGTGGCCCTGCGGACCGCGGGCGGCTTCGTCTCGGTCACCATGGCGGGCGAGGGCATAGTGGAACTGCTGCCGCTCGGCCTGTCGAAGGCCACCGGCCTCTCGCTGGCCGCACGGCGCCTGGGCCTCAAGGCGGTGGACACGCTCGCCTTCGGCGACATGCCCAACGACATCCCCATGTTCGCCTGGGCCGCCCGCGGCGTGGCCATGGCCAACGCCCACGAGGAACTGAAGGCGGTCGCCGACGAGGTGACGGCCTCCAACGACGAGGACGGCATCGCGACGGTGCTGGAAGGTCTGCTGGGCTGAGGCCGGCGGCCGCGGTTCCAGGCCGGCGGCCGGCCTGGAACGGTGGCTGCCGGGCTGGGCCCGGTCACTGCTGCCAGACCACTGTCGTGGCCGAGCACAGGTCACGGCCGGGCCGGTCACGGTCGGGCGGCGGTCACCGGCCGGGTGCCGGTCACGGCCGGGCGGCGGCCACTGCCGAACCGCCAGGTTCTGCGGAGGATGCGCGGATCGAACGTGCGCGGGGACGACCCGGCCACGGCTCAGCGAGCCGGTGCCTTGCCACTCGGCCGATCCTCCGGGGTGGGCGGCCCACGCGACAGCGGATCGCGTGCTCGAAGCGGCCGCCCCGGGCAGCTCCCCGTGCGGAACGGACTCCTCGGAGCTGATGATCACTCCGAAGTCCGCCGCGGGCTGCCCTGACGGGAGCCGGGCGTACTGCCGTGCACGCCGTGCACGGGCATCGCCCCGCTCCTCCCCCGGAACGCGGCGCCGGGCCGATCCGGCACCGCGGACATCACCACTGTGCCGTGCTGACGATGCCGTCGCCACCGAATTGGCCCGCGCCCGATGGCGGGCCGGCCCCCGTCAGTCCCGCCGCCATCTGCGGCGCCGTGTCTTGCTGAAGAACCATCCCGCGGGCGGCTCGTCGGAGCGCCAGGGCTGGGGTGCGGGCTGCTCGTGGCGCCGGCGGGCGGCGAGCATCCGGGCCCGGGCGGAGGGTTCGGCGGCCTCGGCGGCACGGACGAAGTCGTCGTCCAGGACGATCCCGTCCCAGCCGTCCCCGGTGCTCCCCCGGTCGTCGCCCGGTGCCGCCTCGCCCGCCGCCATCCCCGTCCTCCTGGTCGTCCCCGCGCTGTGCCGCTGTACCGTCCTGCCGCTGTACGGGTCCACCGCGCTGTGTCCGGTCTGCGGGCGGTGGTGTGAAGCCTCCGTCAAGGGCGGTCCGGGCCGGCCGCCCGGAGCCGCCCGGGTCTCACTCCTCGCCGGCCAGCGTCAGGGACCGCAGCTTCTGCCCGGCGTACCAGGTGGCCAGCACGGTCACCAGCACCAGCAGGACCGTCGCCGTCGGCAGCCCGACGTCGGAGGTCACCAGATCCCCGCCGGCGACCTTGTGCGCCACGGCCAGGGCCCACTGCTGGATACTCAGGGTGCGCGCCCCGGGCACCAGGGAGCCGAACAGCGCCTCCCAGACCAGCGCGTACACGAGGCCGAGCACCACCGCGTGCCGGGACACCGTGCCCAGCAGCAGGAAGAGGGCCGCGTAGGCGATGGAGGCGACCAGCGCGGCCACCGTGTAGGCCACGGCGATCTGCTGCCCGTTGCCGTTGAGGATCAGTCCGGCGATCAGTGTCGGGACCGCCGAGAACACCATGGTGACGGCGATCGCCACGATCAGCTTGGTGAAGATGATCGCCGGCCGCTTCAGCGGCTTGGACAGCAGGTACACCACCGAGCCGTCGTCGATCTCCGGCCCGATCGCGCCGGTACCGGCGATGACGCCGATGATCGGCACCATGGTGGCGAGCGCGAAGCCGCCGAGGACGTTCACCGCGGTCTGGTCGTCGGCTCCGGTGAGGGCGCGGACGACCACGGCGATGACGATCAGCAGCAGCGGCAGCGCGCCGAGGATGAGGGCCCGGCGGCGGCCGAGCAGGGCCCGGTAGGTGAGCCGGGCGACTGTGGGGTCGTACATCGTGGGCCTCCTACGCCGCGACCAGATACGAGAAGACGGACTCCAGGGACTCGTCGGACGGCGAGACCGTGAGCAGCCGGATGCCGTGGTCCCGGGCCACCCGCGGGAGCAGGGTGGTGAACCGGCCGAAGTCGACGGCCTGGACGCGCAGCGCTCCCTCGGCCAGGTCGACCTCGATGCCGGCCGTCGACGGGTCCGCGATCAGCGCGGCCGCCAGGGCGCGGTCGTCGCTGGAACGCACCAGATAGCGGTGCGGGCGGTCCGTCATCAGCCGGCGGATCTTGCGGAAGTCGCCGCTGGCCGCGTGCCGTCCGGCGACCACGACCTCGATGTGCCAGGCGAGCTGTTCGACCTCCTCCAGGATGTGGGAGGAGAACAGCACCGTGCGGCCCTCGTCGCCCATGCGCCGCAGCAGCTCCATCAGCTGCATGCGCTGGCGCGGGTCCATGCCGTTGAACGGCTCGTCCAGCAGCAGCAGCGAGGGGTCGTGCACCAGGGCGCTGGCCATCTTCACGCGCTGCCGCATGCCCTTGGAGTAGGTGGAGATCTTCCGGTCCTGGGCGGCCTCCATCTCGACCGTGGCCAGCGCCTTCTGCGCGGCCTTGGCGCCCAGCCCGTGCAGTTCGGCGTTGGCGACGACGAACTCCCGGCCGGTGAGGAAGTCGTACATCGCCTCCCGCTCGGGGACCACGCCGATGTGCCGGTAGATCTGCTCGTTGCGCCACACCGGCCGGCCGTCGAGGGTGACGGTGCCGGTGGAGGGGGCGAGGAAGCCGCCCATCATGTTGATGAGGGTGGACTTCCCGGCGCCGTTGGGGCCGAGCAGGCCGGTGACTCCGGGGCCGATCGTCATGGTGATGTCGTTGACGGCGACCACGTTGCCGAACCAGCGGGAGACGTGGTCGATGCTCAGTGTGGTCACAGTCCCACCTTCTTGTAGCGGCGCAGCAGCAGGCCGTAGGCGGCGGCGATGAGGCCGAGGACCACCAGGACGTAGACCACGCCCTCCCCGCTGCCGGGGCCCGCGGCGCCGGGCGCCGCGGAGGTCGCGCCCAGGAAGGCGGTCTGCACGCCGTCGATCAGGGTGATCGGGGAGAACAGGCCGATCCAGGGGATGGCGCCGGTGCTGCTCTGGGTGTCGGCGATGGCCTCCAGGGTGGAGACCGCGCCGTAGGAGATGACCAGGACGGCGATGACGGCGGCGATGCCGAAGCCGCGGCGCGGGGTGACGGCGGCGACGACCAGGCCGATGCCGGCGAAGAGCAGTGAGAGCAGTGCCACGGAGACGAGTCCTTCGGCGAATCCCTTGGTCTGGTCGGCGAAGTCCAGCTTGGCCAGCAGCGCGCCGACGTAGAGCACGAGCAGCGGGGCGGCGGTCAGGATGAACAGCGCCGAGGCCAGCGCCGCGTACTTGGCGCGGACGTAGTCGGCGGTCTCGATCGGCCGGGAGAAGTACAGCGGCACGGTCTTGAAGCGCAGGTCGCGGGAGACGGACTGGGGTGCCTGCGAGGCGACGTAGAGGCTGATCACGCCCTGCATGATGATCGCGTAGCGGGTGTAGTCGACGGGCAGGTCCTTGGCCTTGGTGGCGACCGCGACGGCGACCATGATGGCCGCGGGCACGCACATCACCACGAAGAGCAGCATCGGCAGCACCTTGGACTTCGCCGAGCGGCCGAGGCCGTAGGCGCCGCGCAGGGACTGCGAGTACAGCGAGCGGCGGGCGTAGGCGCGGCCGAGGCGGGGGCCGTCGTAGGTGCGGTAGCCGATGTTGTGGATGCGGGTCTGGTCACCCGTCGGTGGTGCCGGTGTCCGCAAGGGCTGCTCAGCCATGGTCGACCGCCTCCTTCCGCTGTCCTTCGCGCTGTTCGTCGTCCCGGAAGACCTCCGAGATGTGGTGCCGGCGCTGCTCCATGCGCACCAGGCCGAGGCCGAGGTCCGCGATGACGTCCCGGACCACGTCGTACGTCTCCTCGCCCTGCGCGGTCAGCAGCAGGACGTGTCCCGCGCCCGGCAGGCCGCTGCCGTCCTCGGTCCGCACACCGCGCGCGAGGAGTGCCTCGCGCACCGCGCGGGTGCCGTCCGGGTGGGCGTCGCTGTCGGTGACCTCGACGGCGAGGGTGGTCGTGGTCTGGGTGAAGTCGGTGGTGGAGCTGGAGCGCAGGAGCTTGCCGCCGTCGACCACAACGACGTGGTCGCAGGTGCGCTCCAGCTCGCCCAGCAGGTGGGAGGTGACCAGGACCGAGATGCCGAAGTCGGTGTGGATGCGGCGGATCAGGCCGAGCATGTCGTCGCGGCCGACCGGGTCGAGGCCGTTGGTCGGCTCGTCGAGGAAGACCAGCTGCGGGTCGTGCACCAGGGCCTGGGCGAGCTTGACGCGCTGCTTCATGCCGGTGGAGTAGCCGCCGATGGGGCGGTAGCGCTCCTCGTAGAGGCCGACGTGGCGCAGCGTGTCCGCGGTGCGCTCGCGCGCGGCGGTGGGCGGCAGGCCGGACATGCGCGCCATGTGGACGACGAACTCGGTGGCCGAGACGTCGGGCGGCAGGCAGTCGTGCTCCGGCATGTAGCCGACGCGCTCGCGGATGGCGGCGCCCTTGGTGGCGACGTCGAGGCCGAGCACCTCGGCGCGGCCCTCCGTGGCCGGGGACAGACCCAGAAGGATCTTGATGAGCGTGGACTTGCCGGCTCCGTTGGCTCCGACGAGTCCGGTCACACCGGGCCCGACGTCCACGGAGAGCCGGTCGAGTGCGGTCACCCGGGGGAACCGCTTGCTCAGGCTTTCGGTCGCGATCACAGTCACGTCTTCGACAGTAGTGACAGGCGCCACGCGGGTCGTCAGACCGCAGAGCCGTCTTCGTATCCCTCTCCGGTATTACGGAGCCCTAGGGGTCACGCCCCGGAAGTACCGGACCCGCGGGTGGAGCCGGGTGGAAACCGGGTGGAGCCGGACCCCTCCCGCCCTATTGACGTTCCGTCTAACAACTGTCACAGTCGCCGGAGTCGTGTGCGGGTGACGGGTACGTATCCCCAGCGAGGGGCGAGCACGGGCAGTGCGTCGCCGGGCAGAGGAGAGGTGATGCGCGTGTCGTCGCTGAAGGGCGCGCGGGAGCGCCGGGTGCGGGCCGGCGAGGTCGAGCTGTGCGTGGCCGAACTGGGGGACCCGCGGCGGCCGACGGTCGTCCTGGTGCACGGCTACCCGGACAGCAAGGAGGTCTGGTCCGAGGTGGCCGAGCGGCTGGCCGGCCGGTTCCACGTGGTGCTGTACGACGTCCGGGGCCACGGCCGCTCCACGGCTCCGCGGCCCCTGCGCGGCGGCTTCACCCTGGAGAAGCTCACCGACGACTTCCTCGCGGTCGCGGACGCGGTCAGCCCCGGCGAGCCGGTGCACCTGGTGGGGCACGACTGGGGGTCGGTGCAGTCCTGGGAGTTCGTCACCGTCGAACGTACCAAGGGCCGGATCGCCTCCTTCACCTCCATGTCCGGGCCGTCGCTCGACCACTTCGGCCACTGGATCGGCGCGCGCCTCAAGCGCCCCACCCCGCGCCGGGTGGGGCAGCTCCTCGGCCAGGGCGCCAAGTCCTGGTACGTGTACCTGCTGCACACGCCGGTGCTGCCGGAGCTGGCCTGGCGCGGCCCGCTCGGCAAGCGCTGGCCGAAGATCCTCCAGCGCGTCGAGAAGGTGCCCGGCGGCGACTACCCGACCCCGTCGCTGCCCCAGGACGCGGCGCACGGCGCCTGGCTGTACCGGGACAACGTACGGACCCGGCTGCGCAGGCCGCGGCCGGACGCCCACGCCCATGTGCCCGTGCAGCTCATCACCCCGGTGGACGACGCGTTCCTGTCGGAGCGGCTGTACGACGGCCTGGAGCAGTGGGTTCCGCGGCTGGTGCGGCGCACGCTGCCCGCCAAGCACTGGGTCCCGCGCACCCGGCCCGACCGGCTGGCCGACTGGATCGCGGAGTTCGTGACCGCGACCGACACCGGACGCCCGCTGCCCGCCGCCACCGGCAGGTACGCCGACCGCTTCGCCGGGCAGCTCGTGCTGGTCACCGGCGCGGGCAGCGGCATCGGGCGGGCCACCGCGCTCGCCTTCGCCGAGGCCGGGGCCCGGGTGATCGCGGTGGACCGGGACGCCGGGGCCGCGGCCCGCACCGCCGAGCTGGCCCGGCCGCTCGGCGCGCCGGCCGCCTGGGCGGAGACGGTGGACGTCTCCGACGAGCAGGCCATGGAGAAGCTGGCCGCGAAGGTGGCCGCCGAGTACGGCGTCGTGGACGTGCTGGTGAACAACGCCGGCATCGGGCTGTCCGGCGCGTTCCTCGACCACACCGCGGAGGACTGGCGCAAGGTCCTGGACGTCAACCTGTGGGGCGTGATCCACGGCTGCCGGCTCTTCGGGAAGCAGATGGCCGAGCGCGGGCAGGGCGGCCACATCGTCAACACCGCGTCCGCGGCCGCCTACCAGCCCTCCCGGGCGCTGCCCGCGTACAGCACCTCCAAGGCGGCGGTGCTGATGCTCAGCGAGTGCCTGCGCGCGGAGTTGGCGGACCAGGGGATCGGGGTCACGGCGATCTGCCCCGGCTTCGTGAACACGGCCATCACGGCGACCGCGCGGTTCACGGGTGTGGACGCGGCGGAGGAGAAACGCCGGCAGAAGCGCGCGGCCCGTCTGTACGGACTGCGCGACTACCCGCCGGAGAAGGTGGCCGAGGCGGTCCTGCGCGCGGTCGTCCGCGACGAGGCCGTGGTGCCGGTGACGCCGGAGGCCCGTCTCTTCCACGCCATGTCCCGCTTCACCCCGCGGGCGCTGCGCAGGCTGGCGCGGGTGCAGCCGAAGGTGTGAGGGCGTCCGGCGCCTAAATCCCCCGGATCGGCGGCCAGTTGTCCACAGTTTCGCCAATTCACCTGTGGATAACCCCACTTGGCTGTGGATCAAACCTCCGGGGCGAAAAACAGTCGCGTGACGCTCGTTACTCCCGGCACGCTGGTGGCATGGACGGAAGACGCGCCGCGCAGGTGTCGAAGTACCTCTCCAGGCACCTGCGCCACCAGCCCGGGAGGATCGGGCTCGCCCTCGACGAGAACGGCTGGGTGGCGATCGACGCCCTGCTCGCGGCCGCCGCCGCCCACGGGTTCAGGATCAGCCGCGAGGAGCTGGACCACGTGGTCGCCACCAACGACAAGCAGCGCTTCGCGATCGAGGGCGGCCGCATCCGCGCCAACCAGGGCCACAGCGTCGAGGTCGACCTCGGCCTGCCCGCGGCCACCCCGCCGGCGTACCTCTACCACGGCACCGTGGCCCGCGCGCTGGACGCGATCCGCGCCGAGGGCCTGCGGCCCATGGACCGGCACGACGTGCACCTGTCCGCCGACCGGGAGACCGCGACCCGTGTCGGCGCCCGCCGCGGCCGCCCAGTGGTGCTCGCCGTGGACGCCGCCGCCATGCACCGCGACGGCCACGTCTTCCGCGTCAGTGCCAACGGGGTGTGGCTGACACCGGCCGTGCCGCCGCGCTACCTGCGGTTTCCCGCCGCGCACTGATCCCGGTGCGGTCCGGCATGATCGAGGCCATGGACCGCCACCTTCCGACGACCGAGGCCGCCGTCACCGCCTGCCGCGACATCGCCGCCGTGTACGCCCGCGAGATCGAGGTGACGCACGACATCGGCGCCGACCAGACCTCCCGCCGCAGCGCCGCGGGCGTCGGTGTCACCACCGATCCGGACGGCTCGCTGCCGCACGAGGCCTTCGTCGAGTTCGGCGGGCTGCCCCGGATCACCGTGCGGCTCTACCCGGACGACGACGCGCTGATCACCGTGGAGGGCGTCGAGTTCCACGACCTCCCCCGTGACGAGGTCCCCGCCTTCCTGCGGGCCGTCCTGGACGGCAGGGCGTTCGTCAGGGGCCGGCGCTTCCCGCCCGGCTACCGGCTGGTCGTCCCGCTGCCCGGCGACCGCACGTACAGGGAACTCGTCCCGATGCTGGGCCTCACCCCGTGGCTGAACGGGCGGGTGCGGTGAGTGCCGGGCGCTGTTTCACGTGAAACACCTCACGTGAAACACCCCGGACGGCGCCGGCGACCGCCCTGGCTCACCCCAGCTGGGCCGCGGCCTCCGTGGCGATCTCCTCGAACACGGTCTCGTCCGCGGCGAAGTCGGAGTCGGGGATCGGCCAGTGCAGCACGATCTCGGTGAAGCCCAGCTCCTGGTGGCGGCCGGCGAAGTCCACGAACGCCCCCAGGCTCTCCAGCGGACGGCCGCGGTCCGGAGTGAAGCCGGTGAGCAGGATCTTCTCCAGGCCGGCCGCGTCCCGCCCGATGCCCGCGCAGGCCTTGCCGAGCCTTTCGACCTGCCCGCGGATCGCCGCCACGGACTCCTCGGGAGTGCCCTCCTCGAACAGCTTTGGGTCACCCGTCGTCACCCACGCCTGCCCGTACCGGGCGGCCAGGTCCAGGCCGCGGGGACCGGTCGCCGCCACCGCGAACGGCAGCCGGGGCCGCTGGACGCAGCCCGGCAGGTTCCGGGCCTCGTCGGCGGAGTAGTAGGTGCCGCGCCGGGTGACGGCGGGCTCCGTGAGCAGCTCGTCGAGCAGCGGCAGGAACTCCCCGAGCCGGTCCGCGCGCTCCTTCGGCGTCCACGCCTCCTGCCCCAGCGCGGTCGCGTCGAAGCCGTTGCCGCCGGCCCCGATGCCGAGGGTGACACGGCCGCCCGAGATGTCGTCCAGGGAGATCAGTTCCTTGGCGAGCGTGACGGGGTGCCGGAAGTTGGGCGAGGTCACCAGGGTGCCCAGGCGCAGCCGCCGGGTGGCCGTCGCGGCGGCGGTGAGCGTGGGGAGCGCGCCGAACCAGGGCCCGTCGCGGAAGCTGCGCCAGGACAGGTGGTCGTAGGTATAGGCGGCGTGGAAGCCGAGTTCCTCAGCCCGCTGCCACTTGCCGCGGCCCCCCTCGTGCCAGCGGTCGACGGGGAGGATCACGGCGCTCAGACGCAGACTCATGGGGAGGAGCTTACGTGGGCGTCCGCCGGGCGCCCGCCCTGTCGTACGCCCCTCCTGTCGTACGCCCGCCCTGTCGTACGCCCGCCCTGTCGCAGCGGACAGGGGCAGGGCGGAGGAGGGTGGCCGATGGCCGGCGCCGGACCTCACCGGGCGTCGGCCAGGACGCGCCGGGAGAGGTCGGCGATCAGCCGGAACGTGCCCGGCTGGGTGCGGCGGGCCGCCTCCAGGATCCGGCGGGCGTGTCCGGCACTCGCGCAGCGCAGGGGCTGGGCGAGGACGAAGCGGTCGCGCTGCCGGTACACCACGAGCCCCGAACGCAGGGGCGCCCCCGCCACCATGGCCGCGGTCAGCTCCGCAGTGGGGTCGCCGGCCCAGCCGAGGGGGCGCACGAAGTCGTCCGAGGCGACCAGACGGGTCAGCCAGGCGCGGGAGTCGGCGGCGTGGACGGCGCGGAACTCCTCGTCACGGAGCCCGGACTCCAGCTCGCGGAGCACCGCGTGCGCGTGACGCGGGTCGTCGTAGGCCGCGAGCGGCATGTGGTGGGCGACGGGCAGCCGGTGCCGCCGGGTGCCGACGTCGTCGAGCAGGACGGCGGTGCGGTCCGTGACGGTGGTGAAGCGGGCGCCGCCGTCGCTCATCCGCAGCCACAGGTCCCAGTCCTCCAGCCCGCCCGCCGTCCGCCAGCCGCCGGCCCGCTCGGCCAGGCCCCGCCGGTGGGCCACGCGCGACGGTTCGAAAATCGGGCCGAGGACCTGCATCTCGGGGTGCCAGCACATCGCGTACGGCTCCGAGCGGGACGTGGTCCGCTCGTGCCGATCATGGAGTTCGAAGCCGGTGGCGACCAGCTCCGCGCCCGCGTCGACCGCCGCCAGGACCGTACTCAGGTGGCCGGTGCGCCACCGGTCGTCGTGGTCGAGGTAGGCGATCACCTCGCCGCAGGCCTCGGCCAGCGCGGTGGCGCGCGGTCCGCTGGGGTGGCCGTGGCGCCGGGTGCGGACCAGGCGGACCCGCGCGTCCTCACGGGCCGTCGCCCGGACCACGTCGTCCGTGTCGTCGGTGCTGCCGTCCGACACGACGATCATCTCCCAGTCGGGCATCGACTGGGCGCGCACGGAGTCCAGCGTCGGCGCCAGCGCGTGGCTCCGGTTGAACGTCGGGCAGACCACCGACACACGAGGGACCCGAGAGCGCACGATCGTCAACTTTCCGCAGCGGGAGACCGGGAGGCGCAACCGAGGCTAACCGGCGCGCCCCCGGGAAGCCCCCGCCGCGGGACCGGCCCGTCCCCGCCCGGGGGCGGGGAATCCCGGGTACCGGCCGCTCAGGCGGCGTGGCCGGTGCCGGACCGGGCCAGCGCCCCCCTGTGGAGCGCCACCACGAGCTGGGCACGGTCACGGCAGCGCAGCTTGCGCAGGGCGTTGGAGACGTGGAACTTCACCGTGGACCGCTCGATGGTCAGGCGCTGGGCGATCTCCGCGTTGGACAGCCCCTCGGCGACCAGCCGCGCGATGTCGCTCTCCCGCTCGGTCAGCCGCTCGGCACCGGTGGCGGGCACGCCCGACCCGGTGGGCACGGGCAGCTGGGCCAGTACGCGCGGGACCAGTTCCGGCGATATCCAGCCGCGTCCGGTCAGCACCTGGGCCACGGCGGTCACGAAACCCTGGTCGGGATCGTCACGGTCGACGATGCCGGCCGGGCGGCGCCCGCACGCCGTGTCCCAGAACGGGTCGTCACAGCCGCGGACCAGCACGATGACCGGCATCCGGGAGGAGAGCGCGCGAGCGGGATCGGCGGCCAGCGCGACGGACTCCACGACCAGGACGCCCGCCGGGGGAACGGGCGCCGGCCCGGACGTGTCCCACGAGACGACGTCCCGGCCGGCCTCGGTGAGGGCCTCGCTCACCCGGCGGTGCAGCGACGGCGTGGTGATGGCCAGCGCGATTCGTTCCATGCTTCCCCCGCTTCCGATACGCCGGGGTGCACTCGCTCGACAGGTCCGGGTGGTCGCCCCGAACGAAGCGCCGCCCCCACGACGTACTTGATCGATAAGCGGAACCTAACACGCTCAGTTAGCCGGTTTCCGCCCCGGGTGTCCGGAACGACGCGCTGTGCCCCAACCTCAAATTTCCCTCTGAGAAGCGGGGTTTGCCCTGCTAGGAAGGGTTGTGCAGCGCCAGGCCCACCGCGGTCCCGGTGGTGAACGACGCCAGTGCGACCAGTACCGAATCGGTCAGCCGGCGCACCGTGGGCGTGGCCGCGTTCCCCTCGGCGATCTCGGCCATGCGGCGCTCGACGGCGGCCGGGTCGGCCTCCGGGAAGGCCGGCCGGCGCAGTCCGCCGTGGTGCAGGAGCACGACGAGTCCGGCGGTGCGCGCGTCCGGTTCCCGGCCCTCGACGAGCACCTCGGCCAGCACGCGGCGCAGTTCCGCCTCGACGCTGCCGTCGGCCTCCGGGTACCGGCTGGTGCGGAACAGGCCGAGCACGCGCCGCTGTTCCTCGCGCAGGACGCCCTTGTCGAGGAGTGCCTGACGCGCGGCGGTGAACGCCTCCCGGCGCAGCGCGAAGATCCACTTCTGGATCTCGTCGCGCTGCCCGTCCCGCGTCCCGCCGGTGTCCCCGGCCGCGAGCCGGGCGAGGACCGGGTCGAGCGCGGGGTCGTCGAGGGGGGTGGCGTCGACCACGGTCAGCCGGTCGCCCTCCGCGCGGATACGGCCGGCCCGTTCCAGCTCCAGCAGGGCGGCCGCGGCGGTCACGTACTCGGCCTGCGGCTGCTGCCGTGCCTGGCCCGTGGTGTCGTCCAGGGACAGCAGCAGGATCTGCTCGCCGACGGTGGTGTTCATGTGGGGGTCCCCGATTCGGTGGTGGTCGTGTGGGTTCTGCTCTCCGGCTCCGGACGGCCGAAACACCGCGGCCGACGAGCCGGGGGCGTACGGCCTCGCGGCCCGTGAGACGTTACGGCAGCGGATGCGGTGCGGTGGGGGGCCGGCCTGCGGTCCCGGGCCGCGCGGCCACGAGACCGGTACGGGCCTCGGCGGTGGCCAGGCGTCGCGGGTGGCGGGTGAAGCCCAGCGTCTCGTTCATGCGCAGCGGCTGGAGTCCGGCCGGGACGACCTTGACCGCCGCCCAGCCCATCTCCCGCAGCCCGGCCGGCAGCCGGTGCGTGAGATCGACGGCCAGCGGGTCGCCGCCTTGGGCGATCAGGTCCCGCACGATGCCGTCGGTGCTCACCGGATGCGTGGGGCGCGGCGGGCGGGGCGCGGCGAAGCCCTCGGTCCAGGCGCCGACCCGGGCGAAGTTCTCCGCGGAGGCCACGTGCCGCAGCCGGTCGTCGTCGTCCAGGACGGCGGCGGGCGCGGCACCGTAGCCCTGCTCCTGACGCCCGTTGACGATCGCCGACCGCACCTGCAGCGCCTCCTGGAGGGCGCCGAGCATGCTCCAGCGGACGTCGTCCACGGCATTGCAGCCGACGGTCGCCAGGCTGCCCTCCGCGTCGAGGACGACACCGACCGTGCAGGCCACACCGGTGACCGCGGTCGGCAGGTCCGCCAGCAGCGGTACGAGCCCCGCCCGGCACGCCGTGTCCCACAGCCGCCGCAGCCGGCCGTCGCCACGGGCCTCGGCCGTGTCCAGGGGGCGCAGCCGCAACTGGCGTTCCCACGCCACGACGAAGGCGTCCCGCTCCACCGTCTCCAGCAGGGCCGAGCGCAGCGCCCGGTCGTATCCGTGCCCCGACGCGGCGCCCGAGGGGCCCGGATCGAACAGTCCGTGCGCGTCGGCCGCCGGGTGGTCCACCAGCGGCGCCGGTACCAGGACGGTGGCACCGTCGCGCAGCCGCCGGGCCGGGTACCAGGTCAGCACCGTGTCCGCGGCGCGCGGATCGCCCAGCGCGTGCCGCGCGAAGTCCAGTCGGCGGCCGGTCAGTTCGGACGCGCGTCCGCGGACCGTTCCGGGCGGTTCGGTGCCCTGGGGGAACAGCGCGTACCGCTCGACCGCCTCGCCCACCCCGCGTACCAGCGCGTCCTGCCGGGAGTGGCCGTAGGCGCCCACCACCCGGGGGCTGAGCAGTTTGCCGGTGCCGTCGTCGCGCCCGCACGAGAGCCGTACGAGGACGCGCCACAGCAGGTCGTGCGGCGGGGCCGGCGGCAGCAGGGACGCGTCCGTCGCCAGGCCGGCGGCGGGGTCGAGGGTGGCCAGGAAGTCGATCACGGGCGGTTCCTGTCGGGGTGGGGCACGGGTGGTCAGAAGAACGGCAGCATGCCGCGCCGCCCGGTGAGGGCGGCGTGCAGGGCCAGCAGGACACCGGCCGTGCCCGTGGCCAGGTCGGCCGAGATCCGCAGGCACTGCTGGCCGAGGAAGGCGAGGCGCCCCCGGTCGTGCACCGCGTGCAGGGCGAGGCCGTCCAGGTGGGCGCGGAGCACGGCCGCGTCGGGACGGCCGTCCGTGAGGCGCAGATGGACCTGGAGCACCCCGGCCCGGCCGTGGAACAGTCCGGCCTGGGAGCAGAAGGGCAGGGACGTGGCGTCGCGGATCGCGTCCCGGGCGCGGGTCAGGCCGGGGTCGGGGCGGTGCCGCAGCAGGTCGTGCAGGACGAGTCCGGTGCCGCCGGAGCCGCTCGCGACCAGCGGCAGCCGGCCGGCCGAATCCGGTGGGAAGCCCGTTCCGTCCCAGCCGAGCCGGCGGAGATCCGCGCGCAGGCGTTGCTCGGCGCCGTCGAGCAGTTCCGGCTGCCCGGTCCGCTCGTACAGCCGCAGCAGGAACAGCGCCGCTCCGGACGGGCCGCGTACCAGGCCCAGCGGGGGCCGTTCCCGGTCGGCCGGGCGGTCGGTGAGGCGGGCGGCGATGTCGAGGACGCCGGGCAGCCGTCCGGCGTCGCCGCGGGCCAGGTGCAGCCGGGTCAGGCCCACGCCCGCCAGACCGTCGTACAGGCTGTCGTCGAGCCGGTCCAGGTCGGCGTCGGTGATCCGGTCCAGCAGGTCGCTCGCGTCCGCCGGGCGGCCCAGGCCGTCCAGGGCGTAGGCGATGCCCGCCAGGCCCCGGAAGAAGCCGGGCGCCGGGTCCCGGGCGGTGCGCGCCCGCTCGGCCAGCCAGTCGAGGTGGCCGGCGCCCGCGGTGGCGCCCGCCCGGTCCAGCGCCCACAGCACGCCGGCCGCCCCGTAGGCGAACCCGGCGCCGCCCAGGGGGGTGAAGAACTGCTCCGCGTCGCCCGGGAAGAGGCGGTCCGTGCGTTCGGGGGAGGCACCGGCGAGGACGCCCTGGACCAGCTCCGCCCGCAGCGCGGGCCAGTCGCCCGCCCGGGGCGCGGTCCACACCGGCCGGCCCGGGTCGTCCAGGCCGAGGTCGGCCCGCACCCGCCCGGCGAAGCCGGCCGGCACCGGGAAGTGCCCGGCGATCATGTCGAGCAGTTCCTGCGCCCTGCCCGGTGTCCACGGCACCGCTGCCGCGAGCGGGGCGAACAGCGCCAGTCGCAGGCACCCCAGCGCGTACCGGTCCACGGCGCGGCCCATGTACCCGGCCGGTGCCATGAAGCCGACCGCGCCCATGTGCTGGACCGCCTCGTCGGCCGCGTCGCTGGCGGTCTCGAAGTCGATGAAGGTGACCTCGGCGCCGTCGTCGCCGGGGCCGATGAGGATGTTGCCCGGGTGCAGGTCGCCGAAGACCACCCCGCGGTCGTGCAGGCCGCGCACGCCCTCCTCGATCCTGGCCAGGACCCGCAGCGCCCAGTCGGTGTAGGCGGCGAACACCTCGGGTTCGGCGGCGGAGTCGCGGCCCCGCAGCAGCGGGTTGCGGTCCAGGAGTTCCTTGGACAGGGCCCGGCCCTCGACGTAGGCGCGGACCAGGAAGTAGTGCTCGTGCCCCTTGCGGTAGTCCAGCAGTTCGGGGACGCAGGGCAGGCCCTGGAGCCGGTCCAGCGCCCAGTGCTCCTGCCGGTGCCGGGCGACCGCGTCCCGTCCGTCGGCGTCCAGCCCGGCGTGCGGGCGGGCCTCGCGCAGCAGGACGTCGGCGCCGGTGCGGGTGTCGACGCCGCGGTAGACGCCGCCGCCGTTGGAGAAGTGCAGGGCGGAGGTGACCCGGTAGGGGAAGTCGCCCAGCGTGCCGGAGTCGCGCGCGGCGACCGCCTCGGCGAGGCAGTCGGGCAGCGTGACCCACTCGGGCGGGCGGAAACCGGGGCCGCGGCGGTCGGGCACCAGCTCGCCCTGGGGGTCCTCGATGCAGTAGACCAGCTCGCCGTTCTCGGCGCGGACCGCCTGCAGCACGAACCCGCCGTAGCGCACGTACAGCGGTCCGCCGCGCCAGCGCAGGTCGCTGAGGATGTACGGGCCCTCCTGGCCCTCCAGCAGGCCGCCCAGCTCGTCGAGGACCCGCGCGAGATGGCCGTCGTCCACGGGATACACGGTGACGAACTTGCCGCTGGCGCTGCGGTCGCCGTACTTGCTGTTGCGGCGCTTGAGCACCCCGGGTCCGCGCAGGTACTTGAACATCACGCCCTCGGCGACGCAGTACCGGTGCACCACGTCGAGGATGTGGCCGGCGTTGCCGAGGGTCGCCGAGACGTGGATCTTCCAGCCCTGCCGGGGCAGGCCGGCGTTCGGCGGGGTCATCACGACCCACTCGGCGCCCGGGGCGCGCGTCCAGCCCTCCGGCAGGTCCTGGCTCGTGGCCGGGAAGTCGTCCTCGTGCGCGGCCGCGGTGGCGGGCAGGTCGAAGTACGGCGTGCCCGCGGGGCAGTAGCCGAGGTGTCGCATGATGTCCATGGGTGGTCCTCTTCTGGGCGCTTCCGGGCTCTTCCGGGTCAGCGCCAGGCCGGAGCGAGGTAGGTGAGGTAGAGCCACTCGCCCAGCGGGCGGGTGCCTGCGGCCACATGGGCCGTGCCGGTGCCGTCGGGCAGCGCGCCGCGCACGGTCACCGGGACGCGGTAGGCCGGTACCGGGACGCCGTCACCCACCCGCACCGGGACGAACGCCGACAGCGGCGCCGTACCGCGCACCGCGTGGGCGTCGTCCACCCGCGCGGTGCCGATCCGCTCCCGTGTGACCATGCCGCGCCGCACGAGGGCCACCTCGGCGCCCGCGCGCAGCGCCTGCCGGTCCGCGGCGTCGGACAGCACCAGCGTGGTCCGGCCGTGCTCGCGCACATAGCCGCCGGTGACCTGGTACGGCACGGTGACCAGCGTGGCGGCCGCGGCCGCCGCGCCCGCCAGCAGCAGCCACACGGCGATCAGCCGTCCCCGGCGGGCACCCGCCGCGGTCGCCTCCCGCACCAGGGCGCGCCCGCCGGCCCACGCCCGGTACGCGAGCCAGCCGGCTCCGGCCACGACCAGGGCGGCGCCGACGAGACCGGTGCCCTGCAGCAGGTCGAGCCAGAGCGCGCAGGCCAGCGCGACGAGGTACAGCGGGAAGGCCATGCAGGCCAGTCCGAACGGCACCGACCAGCGCAGCCGCGGGAGTTCGCGCCGGTAGGCGCCGCCGCCGAAGAGCAGCCGGGCCAGGAAGCGGCGGGCGTCCGTCATCGTCCGGTCCCGCAGATGCGGCACGTCCAGGTGGGTCATCAGCGCGATGTAGCCGTCGAGCTTGACGAACGGCAGCGCGTTGAGCAGTGATGTGACGTACGTCGACGCCGCGAACACCAGGGCCGCGTCCCGCACCCCGGGCGAGGGCACCACGGCCGCGGCGAGCGCCGCCGAGCCGGCGATCACGGTCTGGGTGACGATGCCGGCCAGGGCGACCTGCACCCGCTGCCTGCGGTGCGGCAGCCGCCAGCCGTCGGAGACGTCGCAGAAGAAGGCGGGCGTGAGGTAGAAGAGCATCACGCCCATCCGGCTGGGCCGCCCTCCGTGGTAGGTCAGGACGGCGCCGTGGCCCATCTCGTGCAGGGCGGTGGCCACCACCGAGGCGCAGGCCAGAGCGAGCAGCACCGTGAGCGGCAGCGGCTCGCCCAGCGCCCGGTGCGCCGCGGGTGCCTGCACCGCGAGGGCCACCAGTCCGCCCACGGCGAGCAGCAGCCCGAGGACGGCGCCGGAACGGCCGGCGAGCAGGCCGATCGGCCCGGCCAGCCGGCGCAGCAGCCGCTCCGGCCTGAGCACGGTGAACTGGAAGGTCAGCGGCGGCACGAACTTGAACCAGGTGCCGCTGTGCCGGCGCGGGATGCCGTCGTCCAGCAGTTTCTTCTGCCGCAGGCTCGCCACCGCCACGCCGACGTGCCCGGCCGTCCACGGCGGTCCGAGGGTCTCGGCCAGTCCGGCGTGGTCGTGCGCGCCGTCCAGGACGCGCAGCAGCCGCACCATGTCGCCGCCGACCCGGATGTACTGCTGCGCGCCGCGCTGCACCACCCAGGGCGCGCCCTCGGTGATCGGCTCGTGCAGCCGTACGTCCGGGGCGAGGCGGGGCCGTTCGAGCAGTTCCGGGCGCGTGGGCGCCGGGGCCGCACGCTCCTTCAGCAGGGATCTCACAGCACGTCCCGGGAGAGGAACACCTTGCGGGCGACGGCGTACGCGGCGGCCAGCCAGGCCGCGATGACGACGAACGCCCACGGCTCGGAGAGCAGTTCGGGCTTGCCGTCGCGGTAGACCGAGCTCATGGCGATGGTCAGGGTGAACCTGCCGACGGCCGGCAGCACGCGCAGCAGCGCCTCGTCCACGAACAGCGTCAGCCCGAGCAGGGTGGACACGGCGGCGGCCTGGTTGCGGATCGCCCAGCCCAGCAGCACGCCCCAGGGCGCGCCGAGCACGGTGACCACGAACACCCCGGCCAGGGTCAGGGTCGTCTCCCGCGTCCACACCGGGTGATGCTCCGTCCCGGCGAGGAACACCCAGGGGGACACGGCGGCGCAGGCCACCGCGAGCAGGCCGAAGAGCACACCCGCCGCCGTGCCGGCGGCCAGCTTCGCCGTCAGCAGCCGGGATCGCCCGCCGCCGAGCAGCACCGAGCGGCCGATCGCCCCGGACTGGTACTCGCGGGTGACGCACACCGCGCCCAGCAGGGCGGAGAACAGCAGCAGCATGAACCAGGAGCGCACCAGCTGGTCGGTGACGGCCGACGCGTCGGTGGTGCCCTTGGCGATGTCCTCGTCGGCGGTGGCGGCGAAGCCGCTGCTCGCCAGGACGCCGAGGGCCACGCCGATCAGGGCCAGGGACCACCAGGCGCGGCCGGTCCAGGTCTTCGCCCACTCGGCGGCCAGCAGATCACGCATGGACGGCCTCCCCGCCGTCGGCCCCGGCCAGCTCGAAGAAGCGGTCCTCCAGCCGGACCTCACCGCCGCGGGTGAGGTCGGCGAGGGGGCCGCTGTAGCGCAGGGACTTCTGGATGATGACGACGTCGTCGACGGTCTGCTCGACCTCCGCGAGGAGGTGGCTGGAGATCAGTACCGTGCGGCCCTCGTCGGCGAGCGACCTGAGAAAGACGCGCAGCCAGCGGATGCCGTCCGGGTCGAGGCCGTTGGCGGGCTCGTCCAGCACCAGCAGTTCGGGGTCGGCGAGCAGCGCGGACGCCAGGGCGTGCCGCTGCTTCATGCCGGTCGAGTACCCCTTGATCTTCCGGTCGGCCCGGTCGCCGAGGCCGACCCGTTCCAGGACCTCGTCGACCCGGCGGGCGGGCAGCCCGAGCATGCCGGCCCAGATCTTCAGGTCCCGGCGTCCGGTGACGCCGGGCAGCGCTCCGATGCCGTCCATGCTGACGCCGATCCGGTGGGCGGCTTCGGGCAGTTCGGCGTAGGGCCGGCCGAAGACGGTGGCGCTGCCGGCGGTCGGCGCGGCCAGGCCGAGGAGCATGCGCAGTGTGGTCGTCTTGCCGGCGCCGTTGCGTCCCAGCAGTCCCACGACGCGGCCGGCCCGTACGTCGAAGGTGACGTCCTCGACGGCGGTGACCGGGCCGTAGGTCTTGGTCAGCCCCTGGCATGCGGCGACGGCGGCGCCGCTCATGACTTCCTCGACGCGAGGACGTTGCGCGTGATCGCGGCGACGCAGCCCAGCAGGCCGAGCGTGCACACGCCCTGCCCGACCAGGGCCGCCGTCCCGTGCAGGGAGAGCTGGCTGAGGGAGAGACCGACCACCAGAAGCGGAATCAGGTAGGCGATCTTCTGGTTGGAGTTGAACCATGCCTGGGGGTTCGACATTGTGTTCCTTCCGGAAAAGCCCGGTTCCGGGCGGTCAGCTGCCCGCCCGGAACCGGTGATGATGTCCTGCTGATTCCGGTTCGGTGACCGGATCAGGTGACGGCGACGGCCGAGGCCACACCGCCGTACACGGCACTGACGGCGACCGAGACGGTCACCCCGTCCTTGAAGTTGGACCAGAACCCGGGGGCCTCCATGGCCTCCAGCTCCTGCATGTCCAGCTCCAGCGCGGACAGGTCCTTCAGGTTGTCCTGCATGACTTCACCTCCTTGTGATCACGTGATGACGGTGGCGACGACGCTGTACGTCACCGCACCGCCGACGCCTGCGCCGCTGATGTAGCCGGTGACGGACCAGAAGCCCGGGGCCTCCATGGCCTCCAGCTCCTGCATGCCCAGCTCCAGCGCGGGCGCGATGTCCTGCGTGGTGGTCTCCATGGCCTGCATGTCGATTCCCCCCTTTCCCCGTGTCGTCGTGCGTGGTGGCATCCGGTGCGCTCCGCGGACGGAGGCGCCGGAAGTCTGTGTGCCGCTCAGGCGGCGGCCGGCCGCGGTGTGCGGACGGCCTGCCGGATCAGGTCCGCCAGGTCCGCCGCGGACAGTCCGTCCAGCATCGGCAGGCCCGCCCCCCAGGCCCGTACGGCGCGGGCGGCGACGGCGTCCGGGGCGGTGGCGTCGGCGGTGATCCGCCGGTCCACTCCCCAGGCGTCGATCAGCGCGGCGATGCCCGCCGCCGGGTCCGCGGGCAGCCCGGCCGGTCCCGCGGTGCGCAGCAGGCTCCACAGCCGGGCCAGCCGCCGCGCCGATCCGAGCCGGGTGTCGCCGGCCGCGACGGCCCGCCACAGCGGCGGCCACAGGGCGGCGATCGCGGTCATCTTGCGCAGCCCCAGGGCCGACGAGAGCTCGTTGGCGAGGTACCAGCCCTTGCCGGCGTACGGCGCCCGTCCCAGCACCACCCAGCCGGCGTGGCTGAGTCCGCTCACCTTGGCGATCTCCGCGCGCACCGCGTCGCCGGGCGCCCGGACGAGTTCGTCGCCGAGCCGCACCGTGCGCAGGGCCAGCGCCTCGGCCAGCGCGTCCTCGGTCGGCAGGTCGCGGTGGTCCCCGACGTACAGTCCGGCGATCCGGAACAGGACCTCCAGCACGCCCTCGGCCCTCAGCCCGTCCGGCAGGGAGGCCGTCGCGACCGGGTCGACCACGGCGGCCTCCGCCCGGAGCACGCCGCCCATGACCAGCCGCTTGCCCTGCGGGGTGTCCAGGCAGGCCACCGCGCTGGTCTCCGACCCGGTGCCCAGGGTGGTGGGCACGGCGACCAGCGTCGGCCGGGGCGCCGCCGCGGGTGGCAGCAGGATCAGTCCGCTGCGCTGCGGCACCTCCAGCCGGGCCCGGGAGCGCGGGTCCGACCGCAGCAGGACCGCCAGCTTGGCCCGGTCCAGCAGGGAGCCGCCGCCGACGGCCACGACCAGAGCGCCGAGGCGGCCGGCCAGCCCGGTGAGGCCGGGCAGCCCGCCGGGTCCCGTCACGACGACGGTGCCGGTGTCGGCGCGCCCGGCGCGGGCGAGCTGCTTCCGTATCCGCGCGACGATCTCGGCGTCCGCGACGGCGGGGTCCACCAGCAGGGTCGTGGAGCGCTCGGACCGCCCGGTGAGCCAGGGGGCGAGGCCGTCGCAGCCGTACATCATCAGCGTCGGGCTGTGCCAGCCGGAGGTCATGCCCGCACCCCCGCCCCGAGGAAGGCGTCGAGTCCGGCCCGTACGCAGCCCATCAGTTCGCGCAGTTCGCCGTCGGTGCAGACGAGGGCCGGGAAGAGCTGGACGCCGTGCAGTCCCGGGTGGACGAGGGCGCCGGCGTCGCGGATCGCCGACACCAGGCCGGGCACCTCGCCCTGGGGGAGCGGGCCGCCGTCCGGGCCGGCCACGCGCACCGAGCGGAAGCAGCCGAGCCCCGTCGTCGCGGTCACCCGGTGGTGCTCGGCCACGAGCCGGTCGAGTTCCCCGTCCAGCAGACCGGCGAGCCGGCGGCCGCGGGCCACGGCGTCCAGGCGGCGCATCTCGTCCATCGTGGCCACGATGGCCGCGCAGGTCACCGGCGTACCGGCCTGGGTCTCGCCGTGCGACAGCACCGCCCCGGCCTCGTCGAACACCGCCGCCACCGCCCGCGAGACGACCGCGACGGCCGCCGCGGAGGTGCCGTTGGTCAGTCCCTTGGAGGCGATCAGCACGTCCGGCGGTGCGGGCCAGCGGTCGGAGGCGAAGAAGTCGCCGGTGCGGCCGAAGCCGGTGGCGACCTCGTCGGCGACCAGCAGGAAGCCGTGCTCCTCGCGCAGCCGCAGCAGTTCGGCGACGTACGCCGCGGTCAGCGGTACGGCGCCGGTGCCGAGGACCGGTTCGACGACCACGGCGGCGATCTGCCCGCCCTGCCGTGCCAGGAGTGCCGCCAGCTCGGCGGGCTCGTTGGGCGTGACGTGCCGGACCAGGCGCTGGTCGACGCCGTACAGCTGCTGCCCGAGGTCGTCGCCGGTCAGCGCGAAGCCGCCGAACGTCAGCCCGTGGTAGCTGCCGCGCAGGCCGACCACGACCTTGCGCCGCTGCTCGCCGCGCAGTGCGTGGTGGTGCCGTGCCAGCTTCATCACCAGGTCGTTGGCGGCACCGCCCGAGGTGGAGAACAGCACCCGGCTGTAGTGGTCACGGCCGCACACGTCGAGCAGGGCCTCGGCGGCCCGGCGGGCGTAGGCGTTCTCGTAGCGGAAGACGCTCAGGTAGGAGGCGTCCCGCAGGGCCTGCGCCGCGGCGTCCGCGATGACCGGATTGCCGTAGCCGAGGTGGGTGTTCCACAGTCCGCTGGAGCCGCACAGCAGTTCCCGTCCGTCGGCGAAACGGACCCGGACGCCGTGCGCGGCCACCGCGCACAGGTCGTCGCGGCCGTGGTCGGCGGGGCCGAGCAGCGAGGGCCACAGGGCGGTCGCACGGTGGTTCATGCCGCCGCCTCCGCTTCCAGCAGGACGTCACGGTGGCGCCAGCCGCCGGCGGGCAGCGGGTGGCGGGCCGTCACCGGCAGCCCTGCGGCGGCCAGTTCGGCGGCCAGCCGGTCGGCGGGCAGCACGCCCACCGACGTGGTGCACACGCTCACGGGTCCGCTGTCCGGCAGTTCGGCCGGGAAGACGGTGACCACGCGGGTGGGGCCGCCGGGCGGCCAGTGCTCGTGCATCCGGTAGCCGCGCCCGCTGGCGCCGACGACGTCGATCACGGCCTCGGCCTCGGTGCCGCCGTCGGCGAGGTCGTCGACGGTGGAGAGCAGGAACCGTCCGCCGGGGGCGAGATGGTCCCGCACACAGGCGTACAGGCCGGCCCGGCCCGCCGCGTCGAGCAGGGAGACCGAGGTGGTGCCGAGCACGACGACAGCGAAGCGGCGGCCGAGGTCGAAGGCGCTCATGTCGGCCCGCACCGGCGTGCACGCGTTCCGCAGCCGGGCCGGCGCCTGCGCGAGCCGGTCCCCCAGCAGCGCGAGCATCCCGGCCGACAGCTCCAGCGCGGTGACCTCCCGTCCCAGCGCGAGCAGGGGAAGGGTCAGGCGCCCCGAACCGGCCGCCAGCTCCAGCACGTCACCCGGCGTCCCGCGGACCAGGCCGACCAGCTCGCGCACCTCGTGCGTGTCGCGTACGGACACATCGTGGTACACGGACGCGCCGACCTCGTCGTACACATCGTGCAGGACGGCCCTGTCGCCCAGGCCGGCCAGCAGCGCCCCGGCCCGCCCGGGCACCCGCACCGCGGTCCTCACGGCGGTCACCTGCCCGCACCGGCGAGTTCGCCCGCCACCAGCGGCACACCGGCACCGGCGAAGAACGCGGCCACCTCGGTGAGCGGGCCCTCCGCCACGGAGGGCGCGGCAGCCGCCTCGGCCGGCGAGCCGTGCACCAGCAGGGCCTCGGCCAGGCGGCCGGCGGCGAGGCTCACCTGGAAGGTGCGGCCGGCCAGGGGGCTGTGCACGTACGCGGCGTCCTCGGTCCACAGCAGCAGCGGCAGCCGGGCGTCGGCGAGATCGCGGCCCTCGGTGTCGAGGCCGGGCAGGAGGCGGCCGCCGAAACCGGAGACGCGGACGTCCCCGACACCGCGGGCGCGCAGTTCGCGCACCGCGTCCAGCGCGGCCAGGCAGCGGCCGGCCCAGGGCCGGCCGGCCAGGGCACGGGCCCGTACGTCCTCGGGCACCGCGCCGCCGAGGGCCACGGCGCAGGGCGCGGCGCTGCGCGCGTTCGCCTGTTCCCAGCCGGCCACCACGTCCGCGAAGCCGTCCCCGAGGGCGCCCAGGGGCAGTCCGGCCGGGGAGAGGGACAGTGCCCCGTCCGCCGTGACGTACAGCCGGGTCCCCGGCCCGTCGCCGTCCGGGCCCGCGCCCAGTGCGCCGACGTCGGCCGGCTGAACGGCGGGGTCGGTGGCGAAGGACGGGAAGACACCCTCGGCGCGGGCCCGGTCGGCGTCCGCGAGGAACGCCTCGAAGTCGGCCTCCTCGAAGATCCGGACCAGGGTGGCGCCGATCACCGACATGTAGGCGGAGGTGGCGTAGTCCTGGGACTGGAGGAAGAAGGAGTCGTCCAGGGAGAGGTCGCTGCCGGGTTCGGCGAGCGAGCCGTCGTAGCCGATGACGAGCGGGCCGGTGCCGCGCTCC
Organism: Streptomyces sp. NPDC047017; assembly: GCF_040644175.1. Classification (NCBI taxonomy): domain Bacteria; kingdom Bacillati; phylum Actinomycetota; class Actinomycetes; order Kitasatosporales; family Streptomycetaceae; genus Streptomyces; species Streptomyces sp. NPDC047017. The sequence goes on from NZ_JBEYVW010000023.1 coordinate 66,858, forward strand.
TGGTCGTACCGGCCCGGGACGAACACCACGGAGTCCGCGTCCACCAGGTCCGAGGCCAGGAGGTCGCCGAGGTGTCCGGCGTCCTCCAGGACGACGGTCGCGGTGGCCGTCCGGCCCGCCGCGCCCGTGCCCGGCCCGCGTCCCGTTCCCCAGGACATCAGGCTCCGCCGTGCCCGGGAAAGCCGGGCCGCGTTCGCGTTCTCTGTCATCTCCGCCCCCTTGAAGTCACGAGTCACGAATCACGCGGGTCGGGCGACCGCGGCCAGAATCGTCTTGAGATCGTCCATGGCGGCCTTCGCTCCATGGGCATTGAACACACCGGTGAGATTGAGGATGATTTCGTCCACCCCCGCCTTCCGGTATTCGTCGAGCCGCGCGACGATGTCCCCGACATCGCCGTGCGCGAAAGCACCGCCCTCGACCATGCGCCGGGCCGCATCCGGCAATTCCATTCCGGCGATGTCGATTCCCGCTTTGCGCAGCATGTCGATGTAATGCGGTGCCCGCATGTGCGGGGAATTGCTGGCGAGCACCATCTCGTGCGCCTCGCGCTCCGGCCGGGCCAGCGCCACCGGCACGATCGCCGCGAGCCGCGGCACCGGGCGCTCCCCGGCCGCCGCGCCCTCCCGCAGCGCGGGCAGCACCGTGCCCTCCAGGTAGGAGGCGGGTGTCAGCCAGGTGATGGCCACGTCCGCGATCTCCCCGGCCAGCCGTGCCATGGCGGGACGCAGCACCCCCAGCCCCAGTTCGACGCGGGGTGCCACGGCCGGGGTCATCCCGGCCCGGCAGGAGTAGTACTCCCCCTGGAAGTCCACCGTCCGCCCGGCGAGCAGCTCCCGCACCACGGTCAGGTACTCGCGGACCGCGGTCAGCGGGCTGCGGTACGGCGCGCCGAGCAGACTCGCCTGGAACGACCGCCCGCCCGGACCGAACCCGGCCACGACCGGCTCCCCCGTGGCCATCGCCAGCGAACGCGCCTGGTGCGCGGCCTCATAGGGATGGCGCAGCGGCATCAGCGTGACACCCAGCCCGGTCGGTATCCGGAACCCGGCACCGGCGGCGGACACGAACCCCTGGAAGGGCTCGATGTTCATCGCCTGCCCCTGCCACAGCCGACGGGCCCCGGTCCATTCCACCAGAGCGGCGTACGGCAGCAGCTGTTCCGGCCGGCGCGGCAGGAACGGCATGAGCACCGAGTACTCGGTCATGTGTCCCCCGAATTCGTTCACATTCCGTGCCGGGCTGCTCGGACCCGGCACGGAAAATACTGCTGACTTCTCCCGGGAAGCGCCTCCCTCGCGGGGCGGGAATCGCCCCCGTCCCGGGTCGGGGACCGACCTGGACGGAGGGGGAGGGAACGAACGGCACGGAATTCCACCGGCCCGCTGCGCATACGATCCGGAGCCACGGCCCGGCACCTGCCGCCCGGGTCCCCCGCCGCCCGTCCACCCGAGCGAAAGGCTCCGCCATGCCGCGCGTCACGGTGATCTGTCCGACGTACAACCGGAGCACCGCCCTGCGGCGGACCCTGGACTCGGTGCGCTGCCAGTCGGTCCGCGACTGGGAGCTGCTGGTCGTCTCGGACGGCAGCACGGACGACACGGACGCGGTGGCCCGCGCGGCGGCGCGCGAGGACCCCCGGGTCCGCCTGATCCGCACGGAGCGCCACGGTCACCCCAGCGGGCCGCGCAACGCCGGCCTGGCGGAGGGCCGGGGTGAGGTGGTGGCCTACCTGGACCACGACGACCGGTGGCGTCCGGACCACCTGCTCACCGTCCTGACCGCCGTGGGCACCGGGGCGGAGCTGGTGGCCACCGGACACCAGTCGCACGACCGGCACGGCAGGGTCACGGCGGTGTCCGAGCCGCTGGGCCTGTGCTGGCACCCGGAGTTCCAGGTGCTGGCCCCCATGTTCGAGCCCTCGCGCGTGGCCCATCTCCGGGGCCTGGCCGAGCGGGCCGGCGGCTGGCGCGCCGGCCCCGGCCTGGAGGACTGGGACCTGTGGGTGCGGATGGCGGACAGCGGTGCCCGCTTCACGACGGTCACCGCGCCAACGGCGCTCCTGCTGGACGACACGGCCACCCGGCGCCATCGCACGGCCCGCCCGCACCGCCTGCCGCTGGCCGAGTTCGACGATCCGCGCCGGGCGCGGGCGTTCGTGTCCCAGCTGAACGATCCGCTGCACGACGAGGAGTTCCGCGCCGCCTGCGAGGCCGACCTGCGGGCGTGGTTCCGCCGTCTCCTGGACACCCCGGACTTCGTCCTCCCGCTCGACCGGCCGGACGTCCGGGACACCGGCGTCCTCGACACGGAGATCGCCCGCCTGGTCCGTGCCACGGCTCCGCTCTGGCCGGATCTGGTCGTCGTGCCGCGCCGGGGCGGCGCCGTCGTGGCCCAGCGGCTGTGGTGCGCCACGACCGCCCACGCCACGCGGATACGGGAGCTGGCCCGCCGCAGCCATGCCCGGCAGTTCGCCCTCCTCGCCGAGCTGGCGGTACGGCCCGCCCGGGACTCGGCCCCCGACGGGGGGCTCGCCGTGGAAGCCACCGCCCGGCCGACGACGTGACCGGGACGGACCCCGCCGGAAGTACGCGGTCCCGCACACCCGTGCGGGCATATGCGGAACAATGACCCGGTGACCTCAGTGACCCGACAGCCCGAGCCCCCGGCCTCCCCCCAGCTCGCGACCTCGCCGGCTCCGGGGGGTGCCCCTTCCGTGCCGCCGCGGCTGATCGCCACCGATCTTGACGGAACGTTGCTGCACGACGACCAGTCGGTCTCGCCCCGCACGGTCGCCGCGCTCGCCGCCGCCGAGGAGGCGGGCATCGAGGTCTTCTTCGTCACGGGCCGCCCGGCCCGCTGGATGGGGGTCGTCAGCGACCATGTGCACGGGCACGGCCTGGCGATCTGCGGCAACGGCGCCGCCGTGGTCGACCTGCACGGCGGCCCCGGCGCCCACCGTTTCGTGAAGGTGCGCGAGCTGGCCCGGGAGAACGCCCTGGAGACCGTGCGGCTGGTGCGCGAGGCGGCGCCCGGCACGGTGTACGCGGTCGAGCAGACGTACGCCTTCCACCAGGAGCCGGACTATCCCCGGCTGCACATGGAGGTGCCGGACACGCTCGCGCCCGCCGCGGAGCTGCTGGCACCGGACGGTGCCGCCGCCGCGCAGCCGATCCTGAAGATCCTCGCCTCGCATCCGACGCTCGACCCCGACGCGTTCCTCACCGTCGCCCGCCTCGCGGCCGGCCCGCGCGCCACCATCACCCGGTCCAGCCCGAGCGCCCTGCTGGAGATCAGCGGCCCGGAAGTCTCCAAGGCCAGCACCCTCGCCCTGTGCTGTGCCGAGCGCGGTATCTCGCACGAGGAGGTCGTCGCCTTCGGTGACATGCCGAACGACGTCGAGATGCTCACCTGGGCCGGCCAGTCCTACGCCATGGGCAACGCGCACCCGGCCGCCGTCGCCGCGGCGACCGGACGGACCGCGGCCAACAACGAGGACGGGGTCGCACTCGTGATCGAACGGCTCCTGGGGGAGCGGCGGTAGTTCCGGCGGTGGCGCCGGCTGTGTAGGCCCAGCGTGGTACTTCCGCGCCACCGCGTCCATCGGCATCTCCGCTCCCGCTGCTCCCACCAGCCCCTCCGCTACCGCGCGCCCACCAGTCCCTGGGACGCCGCCTCCCGTTCGGCCGTCCGTCGCAGCGGGCCGTCCACCGCGGCCAGTTCCGCGTACGGGCCGCGCTGCACCACCCGGCCGCCGTCCAGCACGATCACCTCGTCCACGGCCTCCAGGCCGGCCAGCCGGTGCGTGATGAGCAGGGTCGTACGGCCCTCGGTGGCGGCCAGCAGGTCGGCGGTGAGGGCGTCGGCGGTCGGCAGATCGAGGTGCTCGGCGGGCTCGTCGAGGACCAGGACGGGGAAGTCCGCGAGCAGCGCCCGGGCCAGGGCCAGCCGCTGGCGCTGGCCGCCGGACAGCCGCGCGCCGTGCTCGCCGATCAGGGTGTCCAGCCCGTCGGGCAGGGTGTCCGCCCAGTCCAGCAGCCGGGCCCGGGCGAGCGCGTCCCGCAGTGCGGGCTCGGTCGCGTCCCTCTTCGCCAGCAGCAGGTTCTCCCGCACCGAGCTGTCGAACAGGTGCGCGTCCTGGGCGCACAGGCCGACGAACCGTCGTACGGCGTCGCCGTCCAGGGCGCGGGCGTCGGTGCCGCCGAGGGTGTACGAGCCGTCCGCCGGGTCGAGGAAGCGCAGCAGGACCTGCGCGAGTGTCGTCTTTCCGGCGCCGGACGCGCCGACCACGGCGACCCGGCGCCCCTCGTCGAGGGTCAGGTCGAGACCGGTGAGCGCGTCCCGGTCCTGCTCCGCGTGCCGGGCGGTCAGTCCCCGGACAAGGAGCGGGAACGGGGTCGCGGGCACCGGCCGTGCCCGTCCCGGTCCGGGCTCGCGGACCGGGACGGGGGCGTCCAGGACCTCGTGGACGCGCTGCGCGCTGCGCCGCACCCGCTGGCGGTACTGCGCGGCGAGCGGCATGCCGAGGACCGCCTCGAAGGCGGCCGGCGGGGTGAGCACGACCACGGCCAGGGCCACTCCGCTCAGCCGTCCGTCGAGCACCGCCCGGGCGCCGGCCAGGGCGGACGCGGCGACGGTCAGTCCGGAGAGCAGGGCGGTGAGCCCGTCGCCGAGCGCGGTGGCGGTGGCGGCGCGTGAGGCGATCCGGGTGAGCACCGCGTCGGCCTGCCGGGTGGCCCCGAGGCGGGCGGGCAGGGCGCCGGCGACCGTCAGCTCGGCGGTGCCGGTGAGCAGGTCGGCGACGCGGGTGGCGAGGACACCGCGCGCGGGGGCCAGCCGGTGTTCGGCGCGCCGGGCGACGGCACCGGTGACCAGCGGGACCCCCGCGCCGGCCGCCAGCAGTCCGGCCGCGAGCACCGCGCCGGCCTCGGGCAGCAGCCAGGCCGTGAAGGCGACGGAGGCGGCGGACACCATCACCGCCGTCCCGGCGGGCAGCAGCCAGCGCAGCCAGTAGTCCTGCAACGCGTCCACGTCCGCGACGAGCCGCGACAGCAGGTCGCCCCGGCGCACCCGGCGCAGCCCGGCGGGCGCCAGCCGCTCCAGCCGCCGGTAGACGGCCACCCGGGTGTCGGCCAGCATCCGCAGCACCGCGTCGTGCGACACCAGCCGTTCCCCGTACCGGAAGACGGCCCGGCCGATGCCGAAGGCGCGGGTCGCCGTCACGGCGACCATCAGATAGAGCACGGGCGGGTGCTGCGAGGCCCGCGAGATGAGCCATCCGGAGGTGGCCATCAGCCCCACGGCGCTGCCCAGGGCGAGGCTGCCCAGCAGCAGGGCGAGGGCGAGGCGGCCGCGCCGGGGACCGGACATCGCGCGGACCCGGGCGAGGGTGCCGCGTACGGCCGGCGCGGTGGCGCTCCCGGGGCCTACCGGGGGCGCGACGGCTGCCACCACCGGCGCGCCGGTCCCGTACGGCCGGGTGTCGCCGGGCACGGCCGCCGCACCCGCCGCGCGGGCCGGCTCCGTGCCGTCCAGCCGCACCACCCGGTCCGCCAGGTCCAGCAGGGCGGGCCGGTGCGCCACGAGCAGCACCGTGCGTCCGGCGGACAGCCGCCGTACCGCCTCGACGACCTCGGCCTCGGTCGCCCCGTCCAGGGCCGCCGTCGGCTCGTCGAGCAGCAGGACCGGCCGGTCGGCGAGGAAGGCCCGGGCGAGCGCGAGGCGCTGGCGCTGCCCGGCGGACAGCCCGGCTCCGTCCTCGCCGAGCACGGTCAGCGTCCCGGCCGGCAGGGCGTCGACGAACTCCAGCGCGCCGGCCCGGTCCAGCGCCTCGCGCAGCGCGGCGTCGTCGGCGTCGGGCCGGGCCAGCCGTACGTTCTCGGCGATCGTCCCGGCGTACAGGTGAGGGCGCTGCGGCACCCAGGCGATGCGGGAGTGCCACTGCGCCAGGTCGGCGCCGGCCAGGTCGGCGCCGCCGACGCGGACCCGGCCGGCGGTGGGCCGGACGAAACCGAGCAGCACGCTCAGCAGCGTCGACTTGCCCGCACCGCTCGGTCCGACCAGGGCCACCGTCTCCCCCGGCCGCACGGCGAAGGACACCTCGGTGACGGCGTCGGCGGACCGTCCCGGGTAGCGGACGCTCACGTCCTCGAAGGAGAGGGTCCCGGTGGGGACGGCTTCCGTACCGGCCGGCGGCACCGGAGTCTCCAGCACGGCGAAGATCTCCTCCGCCGCCGCCAGCCCCTCCGCCGCCGCGTGGTACTGCGCGCCCACCTGGCGCAGCGGCAGATACGCCTCGGGCGCGAGCACCAGGACGATCAGGCCGGTGTACAGGTCCATGCCGCCGCTGACCAGCCGCATGCCGATGGTCACGGCGACCAGGGCCACGGACAGCGTGGACAGCAGCTCCAGCGCGAAGGACGACACGAAGGCGATCCGCAGCGTGCGCAGGGTCGCGCGGCGGTACTCGTCGGTGATGCGCCGGATCGACTCGGCCTGCGCCTTGGCCCGGCCGAACACCTTCAGGGTCGGCAGGCCCGCCACCACGTCCAGGAAGTGCCCGGAGAGCCGGGACAGCAGCCGCCACTGGCGGTCCATGCGGGACTGCGTGGCCCAGCCGATCAGCATCATGAAGACGGGGATGAGCGGCAGGGTGGAGACGATGACGGCCGCCGACACCCAGTCCTCGGTGACGATCCGCGCCAGCACCGCCACCGGGACGACCACCGCGAGCCCCAGCTGCGGCAGGTAGCGCGAGAAGTAGTCGTCCAGGGCGTCGATGCCCCGGGTGGCCAGCGCGACCAGCGAGCCGGTCCGCTGTCCGCCGAGCCATCCGGGACCGAGTCCCGCCGCGCGCTCCAGCAGCCGGCCGCGCAGCTCGGACTTGACCGCCGCGCTCGCCCGGTGCGCGGCCAGTTCGGTGAGCCAGGACACCAGTGCCCGGTCGCAGGCCACGGCGACCAGCAGCAGGAGCGGTGTGCGCAGTGCACCGGCCGTCATCCGGTGCTGGAAGGCGCCGACCACCACCTCGGCGACGAGCATGGCCTGGGCGACGACCAGGCCGGCACCGACCGCCCCGAGGCCGACGACGGCCAGCAGGAAGAACCGGGTGGCCCGGGCGTGACGCAGAAGACGCGGATCGATCGGTTTCACGTGAAACATGCCCTTCGGCCCAGGGGGTGTGTTTCACGTGAAACACACCCCCGGTGGACTCAGTGTGCGGTCTCGGCGAGGTGCTGGGTGCCGATCCGCTTGCGGAACACCCAGTAGGTCCACGCCTGGTAGAGGAGCACGACCGGGGTGGCGATCCCCGCGCACCAGGTCATGATCCTCAGCGTGTACGGGCTGGAGGAGGCGTTGCTGACCGTCAGGCTCCAGTCGGCATCGAGTGTGGAGGGCATGACGTTCGGGAAGAGCGACAGGAAGAGCATCGCCACGGCGGCCACGATGGTGAGACCGGACAGCGCGAACGACCAGCCCTCGCGCCCGGCCTGATTGGCCACCAGCGCGGCGACCAGGGCGGCGACCGCCACGACCAGCGCCACCAGGCTGCGGCCGTTGCCCGACTGGGCCTGGGTCCACAGCAGGAAGGCCAGCGCGAGGACCGCCGTCACCAGGCCCAGACGCAGGGCCAGCCGGCGCGCCCGTTCCCGGATCTCACCGACGGTCTTGAGCGCCGTGAACACCGTGCCGTGGAAGGTGAACAGGGTCAGCGTGACCAGGCCGCCCAGCAGCGCGTACGGGTTGAGCAGGTCGCCCAGGCTGCCGGCGTACTCGAAGTTCCGGTCGATCTTGACGCCTCGCACGATGTTGCCGAAGGCCACACCCCACAGGAACGCGGGGATCAGCGAACTCCAGAAGATCGCCGTCTCCCAGTTGCGCTGCCAGTTCTCCTCGGGCCGCTTGGCGCGGTACTCGAAGGCGACCCCGCGCACGATCAGGCAGACCAGGATGGCCAGCAGCGGCAGGTAGAAGCCGGAGAACAAGGTGGCGTACCACTCCGGGAAGGCGGCGAAGGTCGCGCCGCCCGCGGACAGCAGCCAGACCTCGTTGCCGTCCCAGACGGGGCCGATCGTGTTGATCAGCACCCGCTTCTCGGGCCGGTTCCGGGCGAGCAGCTTGGTGAGGACGCCCACCCCGAAGTCGAAGCCCTCCAGGAAGAAGTAGCCGGTCCACAGGACGGCGATCAGGACGAACCAGACGTCGTGCAGTTCCATGACGGTGTCTCCCTCGGCCTAGTAGGAGAAGGCCATCGGCTTGTCGGCGTCACGTGCCTCGCCGCCGATCTTCGTGGGCGGGTTGAGGTCGGCCTCGGTGAGTTCGGGCGGGCCGCCCTTGACGTACTTGGCCATCAGCCTCACCTCGATGACCGCGAGCACGGCGTAGAGCAGGGTGAAGACGGTCATGGAGGTGATGACCTCGCCCTGCGAGACACCGGGGGAGACCGCGTGCCGGGTCTGCAGCACGCCGTAGACGGCCCACGGCTGGCGGCCCGTCTCGGTGAAGATCCAGCCCCAGGAGTTGGCGATCAGCGGGAAGGCCAGGGTCCAGACGGCGACGCGCCAGTACCAGGTGGTCAGCCACGGGCCGAGCGCCTTGTTCCGGAACAGCACCAGGTGCGGCACCTCGTCCTCGCCGACCCGCAGGTGCTGCGGCAGCAGAAACTTCTTGCGGGTGAGCCAGAGCCCGGCCAGGCCGATGGCGAAGGACGCCATGCCGAAGCCGATCATCCAGCGGAAGCCCCAGAAGGCGACGGGGATGTTGGGCCGGTAGTCGCCGGGTCCGAACTTCTGCTGCTCGGCCTTGTTGACGTCGTTGATGCCGGGGACGTAGGAGCTGAAGTTGTCGTCGGCCAGGAAGGACAGCAGGCCGGGTATCTCGATGGCGACCGAGTTGTGGCCCTTGTCCACGTCGCCGTAGGCGAAGACGGAGAACGGCGCGGGCTGCCGGCCGTCCCACAGGGCCTCGGCGGCGGCCATCTTCATCGGCTGCTGCTTGAACATGACCTTGCCGAGGGTGTCGCCGCTGATCGCGGTGAGCAGGCCGGCGGCGACGACCGTGACCAGGCCCAGCCGCAGCGAGGTCTTCATCACACGGATGTGCTTCTTGCGTGCCAGGTGGAAGGCGGCGATGCCGACCATGAAGGCGCCACCGGTCAGGAAGGACGCGGAGAGGGTGTGGAACGCCTGGCTCAGGGCGGTGTTCTGGGTCAGCACGGCCCAGAAGTCGGTGAGCTCGGCGCGCCCCTTGGCCTTGTTGATCCGGTAGCCGACGGGGTGCTGCATCCAGGAGTTGGCCGCGAGGATGAAGTACGCCGACAGGATCGTGCCGATCGAGACCATCCAGATGCACGCCAGGTGGATCTTCTGGGGCAGCTTGTCCCAGCCGAAGATCCACAGGCCGATGAAGGTGGACTCGAAGAAGAAGGCGATCAGCGCCTCGAAGGCGAGCGGGGCGCCGAAGATGTCGCCGACGAAGCGTGAGTAGTCCGACCAGTTCATGCCGAACTGGAACTCCTGCACGATGCCGGTGACGACACCCATGGCGATGTTGATCAGGAAGAGCTTGCCCCAGAACTTGGTCGCTCTGAGGTACTTCTCCTTCTCCGTGCGCACCCAGGCGGTCTGCAGCCCGGCCGTCAGCGCGGCCAGCGAGATCGTCAGGGGAACGAACAGGAAGTGGTAGACGGTCGTGATGCCGAACTGCCAGCGCGCCAGTGTCTCCGGCGCCAAAGCCAGGTTCACGTCGTCACTCTCCTTACGTCGCCGGATCGGACGGCGGCGGTTTGCCCTGATGTGTCCTGCACAACAAGGCAACAATCGGACTCGCTTGTGAACGCGTTCACATTCACAAGCAATTATGACGTACCGATTCTCAGCCCGGCACCGGGGGGTCCCCCTTCGCCTTCGCGTCAGCCTCTTGGCAAGAACTTCAACAGCTTGTTGAATTGCGCGGCATGCAGATACGGATCTCCTGGCCCGCCGGCCAGCTCATCGCGCAGCTCGACGACACCCCCACCACCCGGGCCCTCGCCAAGGAACTGCCGCTCGTCTCCACCGCCCGCACCTGGGGCGAGGAGGTCTACTTCGACACCGGCGTCCCGGTTCCACGGGAAACCGACGCCCGGCAGGTCGTCGAGCCCGGCACGGTCGTCTTCTGGACCGACGGCGACGCGCTGGCCCTCCCCTACGGCCCCACGCCCATCTCGCAGGCCGACGAGTGCCGCCTCGCGAGCCCGTGCAACGTCCTGGGCCGGATCGACGGCGACCCCCGCCGCCTGGCGACGGTCCGCGACGGCGACCCCGTCCGCGTCGAGCCGGTGAACGACTGAGGGCCCGTCCGGCGGGCCGGGTCACGAAAAGACCACACCGCCGGACAGGCCCCGAAGGAGCGCGGAGGCCGCTCACCCCTCCTTGCGGAACACCTCCGCCGCCTTCAGGAAGATGTCGTTCGCCTCCGCCTCACCGACGGTCACCCGCACACCCTCACCCGGGAACGGCCGCACGACCACGCCCGCCTGCTGACAAGCCTGGGCGAAGGCGACCGTGCGCTCCCCCAGCCGCAGCCACACGAAGTTGGCCTGCGTCTCGGGCACCGTCCAGCCCTGCGCGCGCAGCGCGTCGACCACGCGCGTGCGCTCGCACACCAGCGAGCCGACCCGGCCGAGCAGCTCGTCCTCGGCGCGCAGCGAGGCGATCGCCGCCTCCTGCGCCAGCTGGCTCACGCCGAACGGCACCGCCGTCTTGCGCAGCGCCGCCGCCACCGGCTCATGGGCGATCGCGAAGCCCACCCGCAGCCCGGCCAGCCCGTACGCCTTGGAGAACGTGCGCAGCACACACACATTGGGCCGCTCGCGGTAGAGCATCGCGCCGTCAGGCACCTCGGGGTCGCGGATGAACTCGCGGTACGCCTCGTCCAGCACCACCAGCACATCGCCGGGCACCCGGTCGAGGAAGCGTTCCAGCTCGGCCCGCCGCACCACCGTGCCGGTGGGGTTGTTGGGGTTGCAGACGAAGATCAGGCGGGTGCGGTCGGTGATCGCGTCCGCCATCGCGTCCAGGTCGTGCACGTCGCCCGGCGTCAGCGGCACCTGCACCGAGGCCGCCCCGCTGATCTGGGTGATGATCGGGTACGCCTCGAAGGACCGCCAGGCGTAGACGACCTCGTCGCCGGGTCCGCTGGTGGCCTGGATCAGCTGCTGGGCGACGCCGACCGAGCCGGTGCCGGTGGCGATGTGCGCGGCGGGCACCCCGAACCGCTCGGCCAGTTCCTCGGTCAGCTCGGTGCACGCCATGTCCGGGTACCGGTTGAGGGAGGAGGCGGCGGCCGTCACCCGCTCCATGACACCGGGCAGCGGCGGGTAGGGGTTCTCGTTGGAGGACAGCTTGTACGCCACCGGGCCGCCGGCCGTGGCGGGCCTGCCGGGCTTGTAGCTGGGGACACCCTCCAGCTCGGCGCGCAGCTTCGGGTTGGTCTCGCTCACCGCAGTCCTCCTCGTGAACACCACCGTCTTCAATACTGCATACCTTATGAGGATTGAGCGCCGCTGCGTATGGGCCGGGAGCGATCGAACCGACGAGCACCGACCCCCTCGGACACTCCGGCATCCGGGGCATCACCGTACGAATCCGAACGAACAAGGGGGCGCGACTCACATATATCTACGCGCCGGTGGCTCGCGCCGTGGCGCGCATCCCCCGTGCAGGTGAGTTGAGACCTCTTCGAGACCTCGGGGGCTCGGCAGGCACGCGGGCGCCCCCACATCACCTCCTAGTGCTACATCACCTAACTAGCTTGATTTCTTAGGCAGTTGGACCCCTATGACCATGCAGAAACGTGCCTGTCAACGCGTGCATATGCGTCCGCACTACCCCACTGCGGGAGCCCTACTATCGGCTCGCCATGACAGCAGCAGGGAAGCATCAGGTGAGCCGCGCGGAAACCTCTCGTCGAGGCAGCCGGCCGAGCCGGGCGGGCATCAGAGACGTGGCCGCCGCCGCCGGGGTCTCCATCACAACCGTCTCCGACGCCCTCAACGGCAAGGGCCGGCTCCCGGACGCCACCCGCCGCCATGTCCGCGAGGTCGCCGACCGGCTGGGGTACCGCCCCTCGGCCGCCGCCCGAACCCTCCGTACCGGCAAGTCGGGCCTGATCGGCCTGACCGTCACCACGTACGGGGATGAACCTTTCACCTTCACCGAGTTCGCGTACTTCGCCGAGATGGCCAGGGCCGCCACCTCGGCCGCGCTCGCCCGCGGCTACGCGCTCGTCATCCTGCCCGCGACCTCGCGCCACGACGTGTGGTCGAACGTCGCCCTGGACGGCACGGTCGTCATCGACCCCTCCGACCAGGACCCGGTCGTCAGCGAGCTGGTCCGGCAGGGACTACCGGTGGTCAGCGACGGCCGCCCGGCCGGCGCGCTCCCGGTCACCGCCTGGGTCGACAACGACCACGAGGCCGCCGTCCTCGACATCCTCGACCACCTCGCCGAGGCCGGCGCCCGCCGCATCGGCCTGCTCACCGGCACCACGACGGACACGTACACCCATCTGTCGACCACCGCCTACCTGCGCTGGTGCGAGCGCGTCGGCCAGGACCCGGTGTACGAGGCCTATCCCGCCCACGACCCGTGCGCGGGCGCCGTCGCCGCCGACCGGCTGCTGGCCCGCCCCGACCGGCCGGACGCCGTCTACGGGCTGTTCGACCCGAACGGCACCGACCTGCTCGCCGCCGCCCGCCGCTACGGGCTGCGCGTCCCCGAGGACCTGCTGCTGGTGTGCTGCAGCGAGTCCACGGTGTACGCCAACACCGAGCCCCCCGTCACCACGCTCTCCCTTAAACCGCGCCGCATCGGCACGGCGGTGGTCCAGCTCCTCATCGACGCGATCGAGGGAGTCGACTCGGACCACCCGGTCGAGCAGGTCATACCGACCGAGCTGATCGTGCGCACGTCCTCGCAGCGGCGCCCGCCCCGCACGACCGTCAGCCCCCCGCGCTCACCCGAGGAACAGTAGCGACGGCCCGTCGTGCGACCGCCGAAGACTGCCCAATCGGGGCGAAAGCCGCGGTGAACCAGGGTCCCGTTCCGATTCACCACCCCTGGGTCATCACACGGCGCGATCCGCATTCCTATGATGGGCGCACGACACCGCGGGCCGCTGCGACCAGGCAGTCCGAAGCGGTGCAGAGGCGGCGCGATGGTGGAGGGGTCGATGACTCAGGGGGCCGGTCAGGGACCCGAGGTGGAGCGGACGGCGACGCTGCGCGACTTCCGGGTGCCCGCGTATGTGAACGAGGCCGGTCCGTACCCCGCCGGCCCGCCCTCCGCCCAGACGGTGCCACCACCTCTAGAGGAGGGCGGCCCGGCGGTGGACGAGGGCTATCCGGACGCGTACACGCCCACCCAGCGCGACCTGCCGGTCCTCCAGCGCGCGGACACGGTCCAGGTGGCCGTGGACCCGGCCCCCGCGCCCGTCCAGCAGCAGCCCCCGGCCGGTCCCGGCCCGCTGTACGTCGTCGGTGACGTGCACGGCTATATCGACCAGCTGGTCGCCGCGCTCCAGGAGCAGGGCCTGGTCGACGCGGCGGGCCAGTGGTGCGCGGGCACCGCACGGCTGTGGTTCCTCGGCGACTTCACCGACCGCGGCCCGGACGGCATCGGCGTCATCGATCTGGTGATGCGGCTGTCCGCCGAGGCGGCCGCGGCCGGCGGCTACTGCAAGGCGCTCATGGGCAACCACGAGCTGCTGCTGCTCGGCGCCAAGCGGTTCGGCGACACGCCGGTCAACTCCGGCGCGGGCACCGCCACCTTCCAGGCGGCCTGGCTGCTCAACGGCGGCCAGAAGTCCGACATGGACCGCCTCCAGGACCACCATTTGCAGTGGATGGCCCGCCTCGACGCGGTCGAGGAGGTCGACGGCTATCTGCTCGTGCACTCCGACACCACCGCCTATCTCGACTACGGCGACTCGATCGAGGCGGTCAACGACACCGTCCGCGAGACCCTCACGCGCAACGACGCGGACGAGTGCTGGGACCTGTTCCGCAAGTTCACCAAGCGCTTCTCCTTCCGCGACGAGGGCGGCGCCGACGCCGTGCGCTCGCTGCTCGATACGTACGGCGGCACCCGTATCGTTCACGGCCACAGCCCCATCCCGTACCTGCTGGGCGAGGTCGGCTCCGAGGAGGGCGACGAACCGGCGGCCCCGGTGGTGGAGGGACCGCACATCTACGCCGACGGACTGGCCATCGCCATGGACGGCGGTGTGACCATGGCCGGAAAGCTGCTGGTCCAGCAACTTCCCCTGGACGCCTGACCGTTCCCCGAGCAGGCTGGTGACGCCGGGCCCGCGCGCGGCTCCGCCGCCAATTTGTGAAAACCCCCTGTCACCGCGCGCCGTCGCGGCTCTACCATCGGCTTACCCGTAGCAGGCTCCCCTCCGTTTCTGCCCGACGGCTCGCCGCCGTGCGAGCCCCAAGCCCTACGGAGCATCGGGGGATGCACATGAACAGCGTTCCGCAGCACCTGCTGAGCGAGGACCGCCGGGAATTCGAGCGGATCCTCGATGAGGCGCTGCGCTCCGCCCCGTACCGTCCGGAACCGGCCGCGGTCGGACAGCGGCTCACCACCGAGCAACTGCGCACCATGGCACTCAGCGCGACCGCCCTGATCACGGCGGCCGCGGCGACCGAATACCAGCACTACGTCGAGGTCCGCGAGGAATCACGCCGCCCGGCGCCCGCCGTCCCGTCGGCCGCCCGCGACGCCACGCCGGACGGTACGGCCGGTGCGGCCGGTGCGGGGACGGAACCGGCCGCCGGCCCGGAGGAGACCGGCGGGGCCGACGGCGCGGGAGCGGCCGCCGTGGTCGCGGTCCTCGCCCCCGTCCTCGCCGGGATCGCGGCCGCTGTCTTCCTCCTCGTCGGCTACCTCCTGAAGTTGCTCGACCCGGCACCGGCGTTCGCGCGGACCCTGATCACCGCGGGCTGGGTGTTCGGCGCCGTGACCGCGGCCGCGATCCTCATCGCCGGCGGCGGACTGCTGGCCACCGCCCTGCGCAACCACCCGGCGCCCGGCACCGGTCCCTACGGCGCGCTCGGCGAGGAACTCGCCCGGGCCAGGGACGCCTGGCACAAGGCGCTGCTCGAACGCGGCATCCTGCCCTTCCTGCACGACGCGCTCGCCGCCCCGGGACCCGCCCCCGCGCACCGCGCGGACCCGGCGGCGCCCGACGGCCGCATCCCGCACCTCGGCTACGGCCGCCCCGGCTTCAGCAGCCCCGACGCCGGGGCCCCGGGCCCGCGCCCGAGCTTCTCCAGCCCCGACTTCAGCAGCCCGGACTTCGGGGGCCCGGACCACCGGCCGGAGTGAGCGGTCCACGCCCCCGTGCGGAAGCCGGACCTGACGGCCGGCGCCGAGCGCCCCCGCCCTGGAGGGGGGTCGCTCAGCGTGGGTCCGCCGGGCCGGTGATCAGTCGGCCAGCGGGAGGTACACCCGGTTCCCGCCGGCGGCGAACTCCTTCGACTTCCGCAGCATCCCCTCGGCGATCTCGTCGGGGGAGGCCCCCTCGGCCACCGTGCCGCCGAACCGCTCGTTGATGCTCTGACTGATCTTCATCGAGCAGAACTTCGGACCGCACATCGAGCAGAAGTGGGCCGTCTTGGCGGGCTCCGCCGGAAGCGTCTCGTCATGGAACTCCCGTGCCGTGTCCGGGTCGAGGGCCAGATTGAACTGGTCCTCCCACCGGAACTCGAAGCGGGCGTCGGACAGCGCGTCGTCCCACTCCTGCGCCCCGGGGTGGCCCTTGGCGAGGTCGGCCGCGTGGGCGGCGATCTTGTAGGTGATGACACCGGTCTTGACGTCGTCCCGGTCGGGCAGGCCCAGGTGCTCCTTGGGCGTGACGTAGCAGAGCATGGCCGTGCCCCACCAGGCGATCATCGCGGCACCGATGCCGGAGGTGATGTGGTCGTACGCCGGAGCGACGTCCGTGGTCAGCGGGCCGAGCGTATAGAACGGAGCCTCATCGCAGATCTCCTGCTGAAGGTCGATGTTCTCCTTGATCTTGTGCATCGGGACGTGCCCCGGGCCCTCGATCATGGTCTGTACGTGGAAACGCCTGGCGATCGTGTTGAGTTCCCCGAGCGTGCGCAACTCCGCGAACTGGGCGTCGTCGTTGGCGTCCGCGATCGAGCCGGGCCGGAGTCCGTCGCCGAGCGAGTACGTGACGTCATAGGCCGCGAGGATCTCGCACAGCTCCTCGAAGTGCTCGTAGAGGAACGACTCCTTGTGGTGCGCCAGACACCAGGCCGCCATGATCGAGCCGCCGCGCGAGACGATGCCGGTCTTGCGGTTCGCGGTGAGCGGCACGTACGCCAGGCGCACACCGGCGTGCACCGTCATGTAGTCCACACCCTGCTCGGCCTGCTCGACGACCGTGTCCTTGTAGATCTCCCAGGTCAGCTCCTCGGCCCTGCCGTCGACCTTCTCCAGTGCCTGGTAGAGCGGCACCGTGCCGATCGGGACGGGGGAGTTGCGCAGCACCCACTCGCGGGTGGTGTGGATGTTGCGGCCGGTGGAGAGGTCCATGACCGTGTCGGCGCCCCAGCGGGTGGCCCACGTCATCTTCTCGACCTCCTCCTCGATGGAGGAGGTGACCGCGGAGTTGCCGATGTTGGCGTTGACCTTCACCAGGAACCGCTTGCCGATGATCATCGGCTCGATCTCCGGGTGGTTGATGTTGGCCGGCAGCACCGCGCGGCCCGCGGCGATCTCCTCGCGGACCACCTCGGGGGACACGTTCTCCCGGACCGCCACGAACTCCATCTCCGGCGTGATCTCCCCGCGGCGCGCATAGGCGAGTTGCGTCACCGCCTGTCCGGCGCGGCCCCGGCGCGGCTGGCGCGGGCGGCCGGGGAACACCGCGTCGAGGTTGCGCAGGCCACCGCGCGGCGAGGTGTGCTTGATCCCGTCGTCCTCGGGGCGGACCGGACGGCCCGCGTACTCCTCGGTGTCGCCGCGGGCGATGATCCAGTTCTCCCGCAGCGGCGGCAGGCCCCGGCGGACATCGGTGTCGACGAGCGGATCGGTGTACGGGCCCGAGGTGTCGTACAGCGTGACCGACCGCCCGTTGGTGAGCTGCACCTGACGGACCGGCACCCGCAGGTCGGGGCGTGAGCCCTCGACGTACGCCTTGTGCCAGCCGATGGACTTCCCGGCCTCCTGGGACTGCTCGTCCCGGACGGAGACAGGCGTGCGTGCGTCCTTGTTGGTCATGAGACCTACTCCCTACGCCGGCATTACCCGGTAACAGGTTCGGCGGTCGACGCAGCGGTGTCCGTCTGTCGGCGTCTCCTGCGGAACGGCGTCCGTTCCACGTGAAACATCGCGAAGACGAAGGTCAGCGCCCTCTCAGCCCGGTGCTCCGAGCTCCCGCGTGTGCAAAGGTGCCTCCACGCTAGCGTCATCGGCGGTGGGATGAACAGTGGGCCTCCGCGGTTCTTGCGATGATCGGGCGGTGACCACCACACAGCAGTCCCCCGACCCGCCGCCCCGTCCCGGACGCGGGCGAGGCCACGGGAACGGCTCCGGACCCGGGCACGGCCATGGCCATGGACACAGCCACAGCCACGGGCCGGCCGCTCCCGTCTCGAAGCACCTTCGCCGGGTCATCGCCGCCGTGCTGATCCCGTTCGCCGCCGCGGTCGTCGTCGGACTCGTCGTCCTGTGGCCGGGCGGCGCCCCCGCCCACACCCGCACCGGCGTGGGCTTCGACCGCCAGACGCAGCAGGCCACGGTCACCCGGGTGACGGAGGTGAGCTGCACGTCGGTGAACGCCTCCGGCGGAGCGCCGGCCGACGCCACCCCGGCCGCCCCGGGTTCCGCCGGGCCGGCCCGGCCGTCCGGCACCTGCAAGAAGGCCACGGTCCGCGTCGGCACCGGCAAGGACAAGGGGCGCACCTTCACCGAGATCGTGCAGCCGGACCAGCCACGGCAGTTCCACCAGGGCGAGAAGCTCGTGGTCGCCTACGAGCCCTCCGCGCCGCGGGACCTGCAGTACTCCGTCTCCGACGTCGACCGCCGCTTCCCGATGGCGCTGCTGGCCGGGATCTTCGCCCTCGCCGTCGTGGTCGTCGGGCGGCTGCGGGGCGTCATGGCCCTGGTCGCGCTGGCGATCAGCTTCCTGGTGCTGGAGCTCTTCATCCTGCCCGCGGTGCTACAGGGCTCGAATCCGCTGGTCGTGGCGGTGGTCGGGGCGAGCGCCATCATGCTGATCGCGCTGTACCTGTGCCACGGCCTGTCCGCGCGCACCTCGGTGGCGGTGCTCGGCACGCTGATCTCCCTGGTGCTGATCGGCGTGCTGGGCTCGCTGTTCATCGGCTGGGCCGCGCTGACCGGCAACACCGACGACAACACCGGGCTGATCCATGGCCTGTATCCGTCGATCGACATGAGCGGTCTGCTGCTCGCCGGGGTGATCATCGGTTCGCTCGGTGTCCTCGACGATGTGACGGTGACGCAGACGTCCGCGGTCTGGGAGCTGCACGAGGCCAATCCGGCCATGGGCTGGCGCGGGCTGTACCGCGCGGGCATCCGCATCGGGCGCGACCACATCGCGTCCGTCGTCAACACCCTTGTCCTCGCCTACGCGGGCGCCGCGCTGCCGCTGCTGCTGCTCTTCTCCATCGCGCAGAGCAGTGTGGGCACCGTCGCCAACAGCGAGCTGGTGGCGGAGGAGATCGTGCGCACGCTGGTGGGCTCCATCGGCCTGGTCGCCTCGGTGCCGGTCACCACCGCTCTGGCGGCGCTCGTCGTCTCGGCCGACCGCGCCGGTGCGTCGGCGGCTCCGGGTCCTGGGGCTACGGGCCCGGCCGCCCCGGCTGCTCCGCTCGCGCCGACGCGCGGCAAGCGGGGCCGGCGCCGTAAGCGGTGAGCCGGCCGGCGCGCAGGGGAGCCTTCCGGCGCCGTGTGCGCGGGCGGCGTACGCGGTGAAGCGTCACGCCACCCCGTGCGCCCCGGTGCAGAAACGCTTCATCCTGCGCTCTGTTCTTCCGCGAGGATGCGGTCCAGGGCCTCGTCGAGGTGGGCGTCGAAGTCGGCCAGAGCGCCCTCCTGGCCGAGCGGCACCAGTTTGTCCGTACGGTCCAGGAACGCCACGAGGGGCGCGGTGGAGGAGCGGAACAGCGCCCGGTCACTGCCGACCTGAAGGCGGATCAGCACCTCGGCCAGGGAGTCGTCGGCGGCGGGAGCGATCCGCACATCGCCGTCCCCGCACGGCCGGCCCACCCCGTCGATCAGCAGCTCACGGCCGAAGGCCCAGGTGACGGGGGCGTCGCCGGGCAAGTGGAAGGTCAGCCGTACGGCGTAGGGATCACAGGTCTCGTACCGCAGTTCCACCGGAATGCGGAAGGAGAGCTCCTCGGAGACGAGAAAGCTCATCATGACCTCTGCCTGTACGGACTCGCGCATCGCTACCCCGTCATCTGCCGTCGACTGGCCGGGAATCACCCAGAAAATACTGGTGGCATCTTGCTGAACGTATATGGCAGATCACAAGGAGTGAGTTTTCAGATACTGATAGCGAGCGCCAGCGACCCGACACGCCGCCCCACCTCGCTCTCCAGCCGCCGTGCCGCGGGCAGCAGCCGGTCGGCCTGGTGTGCGGGAAGGGAAAGGGCCATCGTGGCGGCCGTGTCGCCCAGGGTGATGGGGACGGCCGCGCAGACCGCGCCCAGCGCGTACTCCTGCCGCTCCGTCACCGGCCGCATCCGCACCGTCCGGTCCAGCCGCCGCAGCAGCGTGTGATCGTCACGGACGGTGTACGGGGTGAGGGAGCGCACGGGGTAGCGGGCCAGGTGGTCGCGGCGGGCGTTCTCGTCCAGCTGCGACAGCAGGCACTGGCCGACGGCGTGCGCGTGGCCCGTCTCCCGGAAGTCGGCCCACTCCTGGACCGCCGGGCTGCCCGGGGTGTCGGAGACGCACATGACCTCGATCTCCCCGTCCCGGTACATCGCGTAATAGATGGGCGCACCGATCAGATCGCGCCATTGTGCGAGCGCGTCGACGATCGTGGTGCGACGTTTCTGCGCGGCGCCGCTGCTACTCAGCCGCTCGGCCGCCTTCCCGAGGAAGAACAGGCCCCTGTCGCGGTGCAGATAGCCCTCGTGGACCAGGGTCCGCAGCAGGTGGTAGGCGGTGGGCAGGGCGAGGCCGGTCTCGCGGGCCAGCTGCTTGGCCGGGGCTCCGTGCTCGTGTTCCGCGACGGTCTCCAGCAGGCGCATCGCGCGCTGCACGGACCCGATGAGGGTCTGGGAGGGCTGGGCGGGCGGCTGCTCCGGGACGCCTGCGCGGGGCCGCTCCACCGGCGGCGCGGAGCGCGGCTGCACGGGCAGTGCCGTGGAGCGGGAGGGCGTCCGGGGGGCCGGGGGGCCGTGTGGTTCTGCGGGTGCGGTGTCAACCGTGGCCAAGGGTCACTCCCGTAGCGCGAGGGGGCAGCCCGTGCGGGGAGACACGGGTGGGGGTTCGCTGCCCGCGGGGGCCGGCCCCGCGTCGATTCCCGGACCCTATCGGCCTGTCACCGCTCCAGGCCGTCCCAGCGGGGAAACTTCCCTCCCGCGAGGGAACCGGCGACACCTGTCACCGGTCGCCGGGTCCCCGTGTGCTCACCAGTCGCCGCGTGAGGACGAGCCGGCCATGAACTTGCGCACGATGTAGATCAGTCCGCCGACCAGCGCCACGAAGATCAGCAGCTTGAACAGCAGTCCGATCACGAAGCCGACCACGGTCGCCAGCAGGCTGCCGAAGACGACCAGGGCGATGACCGGCACCGCGATCCACTTCACCCACCACGGCAGACTCGTGAAGATCTCTCGCATCGCCTTCGTCCTTACCTCTCCGCCGGCCCTGCGCCGGGTCCCGTCGACCTCCCGCACCGTCGTGGCGGGTTCTGTCGTTGTCCTGCACCCGATGCTATGGCCGCGAAGGGCCCGGTGGGGGGCCTGGCATCCCTTGTCCTCCCCTGACCGATCCCCTAGGGAACCCTGAGACGGCGGCTCAGGCTTCCGGGGGAGAGAACACCACCAGGACCCGCAGGTCCTCGCTGATGTGGTGGAACTTGTGGGCGACCCCGGCCGGCACGTACACCACGCTGCCGCGCGCCACCTCGGTCGTCTCCAGGCCGACCGTGATGGAGGCCCGGCCGCTCACCACGAAGTACACCTCGTCCTGGCCGTGCGGGTCCTGCCGGTCGTGCTCGCCCGCGTCCAGCGCGTACAGCCCCACCGACATGTTCCGCTCCCGCAGGAACTGCAGGTAGGCGCCGTCATTGGCGGCCCGCTCCGCCTCCAGTTCGTCCAGCCGGAATGCCTTCATCGCCTCGCCCGTACTCGTCGCCGATCCGTCTGCCACGATCAGACACATGATGAATTTCGTAGTCAAGACGCTCGCCAACGCGGGGGCCCTGGCCGTCGCCGTCTGGCTGCTCGACAAGATCACGCTCACCGGCGACAGCACCGCCAAGAAGGCCGGCACGCTCATCGCCGTCGCCCTGGTGTTCGGTGTGGTGAACTGGCTGGTCAAGCCGGTCCTGAAGGTGCTGACCTTCCCGCTGTTCGTCCTGACACTGGGCCTGTTCACCCTGGTCGTCAACGCGTTGTTGCTGCTGCTGACCTCCTGGGTGTGCGGCAAGCTCCAGCTGAGCTTCCACGTCGAGGGCTTCTGGACCGCCGTCGTCGGCGGCCTGATCGTCTCGGTGGTCTCCTGGGCGCTGCACCTGGCCCTGCCGGACGAGGACTGAGTGCCCGCCATGGCACGAGAGCGTGTGAAGGGACGGACGGCATGAGCGATCCGGCCGCGGACGGCACGGACAGCGGGCCCGGGCGGGCCGGTCTGCCGGCCGGCGCCGGTGACGGCACCCGCGCGGTGCGCGCCGGACTGCCCGAACCGGTCAAGCACGAACCGACGCTGCCGGGACCGGTGTTCGCCGCCCACTTCCACCTGCCGGGCGACCCCACGGGTCCCTACACCTACGGCCGCGACGAGAACCCGACCTGGACGCTGCTGGAGCGGGCCATCGGCGACCTGGAGGCCCCGGGGCAGGACGGTGTCGAGACGCTGGTGTTCGCCTCCGGCATGGCGGCCATCTCCTCCGTGCTCTTCTCCCAGCTGCGCGCGGGGGACGCGGTCGTCCTGCCCGACGACGGCTATCAGGCCCTGTCCCTGGTGCGCGCCCAGCTGGAGGCGTACGGGATCGAGGTGCGCACCGCGCCGACGGGCCGCGACGCCCAGCTGGAGGTGCTGGACGGCGCCCGGCTGCTGTGGATCGAGTCCCCCTCCAACCCCGGGCTCGACGTGTGCGACATCCGGCGCCTGGCCGAGGCGGCGCACGCGCGGGGCGCCCTGGTCGCGGTCGACAACACCCTGGCGACGCCGCTCGGGCAGCGGCCGCTGGACCTCGGCGCCGATTTCTCGGTGGCCAGCGGCACCAAGCAGCTCAGCGGGCACGGCGACATCCTGCTCGGCTACGTCACCGGACGCGGCCGCGAGGCCATGGCGGCCGTACGCCGCTGGCGCAAGATCGTGGGCGCGATCCCGGGGCCGATGGAGTCCTGGCTGGCCCACCGCTCGATCGCCACCCTGCACCTGCGCGTGGACCGGCAGGCCGCCTCCGCGCTGGCCGTCGCCGAGGCGCTGAGCGGACGGCCCGAGGTGACCGGGCTGCGCTACCCGGGGCTGCCCGGCGACCCCTCGCACCCGGTCGCCTCGCGGCAGATGCGGCGCTACGGCTGCGTGGTGTCGTTCACGCTGCCCACGCGCGCGCGTGCCGAGCGCTTCCTCGGGGCGCTGCGGCTCGTGGACGACGCGACGAGTTTCGGCGGGGTGCGCTCCACGGCCGAGCGGCGCGGCCGCTGGGGCGGTGACGCGGTGCCGGAAGGCTTCATCCGGCTCTCCGTGGGCGCCGAGGACCCGGCGGACCTGATGGCCGACGTGCTGCGCGCACTGGACGAGTCGGCGCGCTGACCGCGTCGCGGACGCCATAACCGGTGTCCGGTTCTGTGCGGTGAACACTGTCCGGTTCCGTACGGTGGACGGTCCGAGCCTCCCCCCTCGTGGCTCGGACCGCCCTCGGTTCCACGCGCGAAGAACCGCTTGACCAAGGCTAGTTGACTGTGAGTCAGTGTCCAATCACGGTAGCGACAGAGACCTATCGCCATATTTATGGTTGGCGTCCTACGGGCTTCGGACAGACGGCCCGGAGAAGAGGGGTGGGCATGCCATGGATCTGGCATTGCTGCGTACCTTCGTGACCGTCCACCGGGCCGGTTCCTTCACCCGGGCCGCGGCGCTGCTCGGCCTCTCGCAGCCGGCGGTCACCTCCCAGATACGCACCCTGGAACGGCAGCTGGGCCGTCCCCTGTTCCTGCGCCAGGCCCGTGGTGTGACGCCGACGGCCATGGGCGAGGAGCTGGCCCACAAGGCCGCGCCTCATCTGGACGCCCTGGTGGAGATCGCCGAGGCCGGGCTGGACGACGAGGCCGCCCCGCGCACCCTGCACCTGGCCGGACCCCCCGAGTTCACCGCCGAACGGGCCCTGCCCGCGCTGAGCGGGCTGACCGGCGACGACGGACAGGGCTTCGATTTGCGGGCCTCCTTCGGCAGCACCGAGGACGTCCTGGAGGGACTGGCCGCCGGCCGCCACGACCTGGCCATCAGTACGGTCCGGCCGCGCGGCGC
Organism: Streptomyces sp. NPDC047017; assembly: GCF_040644175.1. NCBI lineage: Bacteria > Bacillati > Actinomycetota > Actinomycetes > Kitasatosporales > Streptomycetaceae > Streptomyces > Streptomyces sp. NPDC047017. The sequence goes on from NZ_JBEYVW010000023.1 coordinate 90,587, forward strand.
GCTGCTCACCGCCACCCCGCTGTGCGACGAGGAGCATGTGCTGGTCGCCGCCCCGCGCTGGGCCGACGTGACCGGTTCCGCGCGGCGGCAGGGCAGGGGCGCGCCCGTCCTGGAGGCGGTGCCCGTGGTCGAGGTCCACGAGTCGCTGCCGTTCGTCTCCCGCTACTGGGGCTCGGTCTTCGACTCCCGGCCGGCCGGTTCCGGCACGGTGGTCGCGCCCGATCTGCGCGCGGTGCTCGCCTGCGCGGTGGCGGGCGCCGGGCTCGCCGTGCTGCCCCGCTATCTGTGCGCCTCCGCGCTGGCGCGGGGCGACGTGGTGGCCCTCCACGAACCGGCGGTACCGCCCCTGCGCACGTATTTCCTGGTGGCGCGCGCCGGCACCCTCGCGCTGCCGCACATCGCCCGGGTCCACGAGTGGCTGCTGCGGGCCGCGTCCGACTGGTGCTGAGCCGATGTTTCACATGGAACCAACCGGGCCACATTTCTCCCATGACCGTCCGACCCGTGTCTTCCATGCCCGTCCGACCCGTGGTCAAGCGCACCGCCCGCGCCGTTCTCCTCGACGGTGACGACCTGGTCCTGATCAAGCGCACCAAGCCGGGCGTCGATCCCTACTGGGTCACTCCCGGCGGCGGGGTGGAGCCGGGGGACCCGACCGTCGTCGACGCCCTGCACCGGGAGGTGGACGAGGAGCTGGGCGCGAAGATCACCGATGTGGTGCCCTGTTTCGTGGACACCGTGGAGCACATCGGCGCGGACGGGGGCGCGACCGGCGTGAAGGTGCAGCACTTCTTCGTCTGCCGGCTGGCATCGATGGACCTCTCCCTGCGCCACGGCCCGGAGATGGACGAGCCGGCCGGTGAGTACGAGATCGTGCGGGTGCCGTTCACCCGGGTGGGCATCGCCTCGGTCCACCTCGTCCCGCTGTCGCTGCGACACTACCTGGACGGGAACATCGAGGGCGTCCGGGCCCTGCACGCACCCGACCTGGGCTGACGCCTGCGGCGAGGGTGCGGCGGCGAGGGCGCGGCGGTCCTTCGTGCCGCGGCCGTCAGGGGCTGCCGGACACCAGCGCGTAGGCGTCCCACAGGTCCCGTCCGGTGTAGGCGTGGGTGGCGAGGCCGGACAGCTGCTGGTCGGCGTTGACCGCGACCGAGACGGGCACCACGCCGAACAGCTCCCGGTCCGACGAGGAGTCCCCGTAGGCCACGCAGTCCGCCCTGCGCACCCCGAACTCCGCGCACAGCCGGTCGGCGATCCGCACCTTGGCCGCGGCGTTCAGCACTCCGGCGGGGTCCACCGGCTCGGTGAACGGCACGGCGGGAAAGAGCGACCCGTGGGCCGCGTGCGCGCCCCAGGCGGTGAGCCGCTCCACGAAGAAGGAGGGGGAGAGGGACACGACGGCGCAGTACTCCCCCCGCTTCCTGATCTCCGCCCAGACCTCGCGGATACGGGCCAGCCACGGCGCCCCTTCGAAGGCCGCCGTCACGTGCGCCTCGGTGAGCCGCGCCCACAGCGTGTGCACCCGCCGGGCGTACTCGGGCGGTTCGATGCGCCCGGCCGCGATGGCCCGGTCGAGCGCCACCGCCTCCGCTTCCAGGCCGAGCTGACGGGATATCTCGACCGGCGCGGTGGTTCCCGGCAGCAGCGTGCCGTCGAGGTCGAAGAGGTGAAGTCTCGCCATGCGCCCTGATCGTAGGGCGACCGCCGTGTTTCACGTGAAACAGCGGCGGCGGCCCCCGCGCGCACGGGCTGCGCCGCGGGCCCCGGCATGGCCAAAAGCACGTATGCATGCCGGGAAACGGGTGGACGCCGACGGCACCGGTCGGACAGCCTGACCTGCGTGTCGACTCCTTCCCCCACCGCACCGCCCATCCGCCCGCTGACGCTCCGCGATCTCACCGCCTGCGCCGACCTGTCCGAGAACCGGGGGTGGCCGCGCGAGGAACACAAGTGGGGCCTCCTCCTCACCGCCGGGACGGGGTACGGCATCGACGACCCCGACGGAGGACTCGTCGCCGCCTGTGTCGTCACCGAATACGGGGCGCCGGGCCGTACGGACCTGGGCGCCGTCGGCATGGTGCTGGTCGCCGAGCGGCATGCGCGCCAGGGCATCGGCAGACGGCTGATGCGGTATGTCCTGTCGACCATGGGCACCGTCCCGCTGACCCTGCACGCCACCCCGAACGGCCGCCCGCTCTACGAGGAACTCGGCTTCAAGGTGACCGGCCGGGCGGAGATGCTGCGCGGGCGCTTCACCCCCGGGGCGACGGAGTCCCGTGTCGCCACGCGGGCGGTCACCGCCGAGGACCTGCCCGGCATCCTCCGGCTGGACGAGGAGGTGTTCGGCACCGACCGCACGCCCCTGATCACCCGGCTGCCCGCGTTCGCCGACCGGCTGCGGCTCGCCGAGGAGAACGGCCGGATCACCGGATACGCGGCGGCCTGGCCCAACACGGACACGCAGGTGGTGGGCCCCCTCATCGCCCGGGACACCAAGACCGCCAAGGCGCTCGTCGCCTCCCTCGCCGCCGGTACCGACCGCCCGCTGCGCACGGACATCGACGTACGCCACGAGGATCTGCGGAACTGGCTCAAGCGGCGCGGGCTCGCCTCGGTCGCCTTCAACGCGGTCATGACCCATGGCCTCCCGGAGCTGCCCGGGGACTGGACCCGCCGGTTCGCGCCGCTGACCGTGGCGGCGTGACCGGGCCGGTTCACCACGGCGCGCGGACAGCGTCGCCCCGGCCGTACGGCGGCCGGGGCGACGGTTGCGCGGGCGGTGCCGGTCAGCGGTGCGCCGGGGCCGGCCGCTCGGCCGGGGCGGCGCCGACGACGGTGCTCGCGACGACGGTGCCGGGGGCGCTCTGCCGGCGTTCCAGAGCGGCGGAGAGGACCGCGAGCACGAGGGCGCCCGCGGCCAGTGCGGCGCCGACCCAGTCGGGCGCGGTGTAGCCGTAACCGGCCGCGATCACCAGGCCGCCCAGCCAGGCGGACAGCGCGTTGCCGAGGTTGAAGGCGCCGATGTTGACGGCCGAGGCCAGTGTCGGCGCGCCGTGCGCCTGGTCCAGGACGCGCTTCTGCAGCGGCGGCACGGTGGCGAAGCCCAGGCCGCCGATCAGCACGAGGGTCACGACCGCCGCGATCTCGTGGCGCGCGGTGACCGTGAAGAGGGCGAGGACCACGGCGAGGCCGCTCAGGGCGACGTACAGGAGGGGCATGGCGGCGCGGTCGGCGAGCCGGCCGCCGACGAGGTTGCCGCCGAGCATGCCGAGGCCGAAGAGAGCCATCAGCCAGATGACGGAGCCGTCGGCGAAACCGGCGACGTGGGTCATCATCGGCGCGATGTAGGTGATGGCCGCGAAGACTCCGCCGAAGCCGAGCACGGTCATCGCCATGGCGAGCAGGACCTGGACGTTCTTGAAGGCGGCCAGTTCGTGGCGCAGGCGTACGCCTTCCTGCCGGGGCAGATCGGGGACGAGCAGGGCGACACCGGCCAGGCCGATGACACCGAGAGCGGCGACGGCGGTGAAGGTGACGCGCCAGCCGGCGGCCTGGCCGAGCAGGGTGCCGAGCGGGACGCCGAGGACGTTGGCGCCCGTCAGCCCGGTGAACATCGTCGCGATGGCACCGGCCCGCTTGTCCGGGGCGACCAGATCCGCCGCGACCACCGAGCCGATGCCGAAGAAGGCACCGTGGGCCAGCGAGGCGACCACCCGGCCGGCGAGCATGACGGAGAAGGCGGGAGCCAGCGCGGAGAGCAGGTTCCCGGCGATGAACAGGACCATGAGCAGCATCAGCATCCGCTTGCGGGAGATCCTGGTGCCGAGCACGGTCATCACCGGGGCGCCGAGCATGACACCCAGCGCGTAGCCGGAGACGAGCAGACCGGCGGTGGGGATGGACACCCCGAAGTCGTGCGCGACGTCGGGCAGCAAGCCCATGATCACGAACTCTGTCGTGCCGATCCCGAAGGCCCCGATCGCGAGGGCCAGGAGCGCGAGAGGCATGGGAGAGAACCTTCCGGAGAATGCGAGGGCGAGTGCAGATGCGCTTTACGATCGTCCACAATAATTGCAGGCGCGGGCTATAGGCAAACGAAGGCTATTTCATGGTTGCCCTATCCTGGAGGCAGCCGCCCCGGGATGGAGGAGACGCACATGACGGCGACGGACCCCGCGCTCACCGCCCTCTCCCAGGGCTGGTGCGCCCTGTCCCTGCTGCACGGCAGGATCGAGAGCCACATCGAGCGCGCCCTGCAGAAGAGCCACGCCCTGAGCGTGCGCGAGTACTCCCTGCTCGACGTGCTCAGCCGGCAGCACGACGGGGAGGGCGGCCATCTGCAGATGAAGCAGGTCGCCGACGCGGTCGTCCTGAGCCAGAGCGCCACCACCCGGCTCGTCACCCGGCTGGAGGACCGCGGGCTGCTGGAGCGGTACCTGTGCCCCACCGACCGCCGCGGCATCTACACCAACGTCACCGAGGCCGGCCTCCGGCTGCTGGCACAGGCCCGGCCCACCAACGACGCCGCCCTGCGCGAGGCGCTCGACCGGGCCTCGGACAACCCGGAGCTGGCCCCGCTGGTCAGGGCCGTGGAGTCACTGCACGCACCCGCGCCGGCCTGATCCCCGCCACGGCCCCGCACGGCCCGCCACCGGCCCGGACCGCCGCATAGGGTGCGGGACATGGCAGATCTTGAGATACGCCCGGCCACCGCCGAGGACGTCCCCGCGATCGTCGGCATGCTCGCGGACGACCCCCTGGGCGCCCGGCGCGAGTCGCCCGAGGACCTCACCCCGTACCTGGCCGCGCTGGAACGGCTCCGGGCCGACCCCAACCAGCATCTGATGGTCGCCGTGCGCGCGGACCGCGTCGTCGGCACGCTCCAGCTCTCGGTCATCCCCGGCCTGTCCCGGCGCGGCGCCACCCGGTCGGTCATCGAGGGCGTCCGCGTCCACGCCGACGAGCGCGGCAACGGACTCGGCACCCGGCTCATCGAGTGGGCGATCGACGCGTCCCGACGCGAGGGCTGCCAGTTGGTCCAGCTGACATCGGACCGGACCCGCACCGATGCGCGCCGCTTCTACGAGCGACTGGGCTTCGAGCCCTCCCACGTGGGCTTCAAACTCTCTCTGTGAGGAGGGTGGTGGAGGGGAGGGCGCGGTGCCGGCACGGGGGCCGTTTCACGTGAAACGCCCCACCGGCACCCACCGGCACCCACCGGCACCCACCGCCGGACCCTCCCGGCTGCCTCCGGCCTCCCGGCGGCTACCCGACGCCCCGCCAGCCCTCCGGGTCCACCCCGCCGGGCACCTCGGCACCCTCCTCGTAAGGCCGGCGCGTGAACACGAAGGACCCGAGGTCCAGATGGTCCACGGAGCCGTCCGGCCGCCGTACGGCCCGCAGCAGTTCGCCGGCGTAGTACCCCTCCAGCCCTGCCCAGGTCCCGTCGTCGTTCGCCCGGAACCGCGAACGACGGCCGGTGCCGGTCAGCGGCTCCAGGGAGAGGAGCCCGTCCGCGCCCAGCCGCAGGCCGAAGCCCTGCGTGCCCCAGTACCACGGGCCGGCCAGCTCCAGCACCGCCGGATCGATGTCCCGCAGCGGCCGCCAGGGCTCCGGGACGCGCGGCTCGGCCTCCGCGACGATCCGCACCAGATCGGCCCCCACCGTGCCCACCGGCACCCCGGAGGTGCAGTTGGCCAGCACCACGGCGGCCACGTCGTCCGCCACGGCGAGGGTGAGCGAGGCGGTGAAGCCGGGCAGCGACCCGGAATGTCCCACCAGCAGCCGCTCGCCCGACCGCTTCAGCTCCAGCCCCAGGCCGTAGGCGTATCCCGCCGTCACGTCGGTGGCCTCCGGCGGTGCCGCCGGACTCCGCATCTCGGCGAGCGAGCGGGCGCCGAGCACCCGGTCGTCCCCCTGCACGAGGAAGGCGGCGAACCGGCCCAGGTCCCCCGTCGTCGACCAGAGCTGTCCCGCCGGGGCCATCCGGCCGAGATCCTCGACGGGCTCGGGCAGCAGCACATCGGCCCAGGGATGCACGGCCCAGCCGCCCGCGTGCGGCGCCCGGGGCTGGGTGCCGGTGCTGGTCAGCTCCAGGGGTTCGAGCACTTCGCGCCGCAGGACGTCCTCCCAGGGAGCGCCGCGCAGCTTCTCGACGAGCGCTCCCAGCAGGGTGTAGCCGGGGTTGGAGTAGTGGAAGCGCCGGCCGACCGGATGGCGCAGCGGCGTGTCGCCCAGCACATCGGCCAGTTCGGGCCGCAGGGTCCCCGGCGTCCGCTCCCACCAGGGGGCGGGCGTCTCGGCGGCCAGTCCGCCCGTGTGCGCCAGCAGATCGGCGATCGTGGCCTCCCCCGCGCCGGTACCCGGCAGGTGCTTCTCCAGCGGGTCCCCGAGGCCGAGGGCGCCCTCGTCGCGCAACCGCAGGACGAGCACGGCGGTGAACGTCTTGGTGATCGAACCGATGCGGTACTGCGTGTTCTCGTCCGGGGCGTGGCCGTCCACCGAGGTCCGCGCCCCCTGCCAGACCGTCCGGCCGCCCCGCACGACGGACGCGACGAGCGAGGGCGCCCGCCCTTCGCTCTGGGCCACGGCGATCCGGTGCAGCAGGGCCCGGCGGGTGGCGGGCAGCAGCTCTTCCCGATGAGGTGTCGTCATGCCGGACAGTCCACCGGGTACGGCCGCGCACGTCGAGCCGGTTACGCCGGACCGGCCGGCACGGTCATGTCATCTCCCATGGCTGCGGAACAGGCGCCTCTCGTCCCGCAGCCATGGGAATCAGCCCCATCCCCGCGGGACTCCTTGGTTCAGAGCGTCTTGACGGTGCCACCGTCGATGACGTAGTCGGCGCCGGTGATGTTGCCTGCGACGTCGGAGAGGAGGAACGTGATCAGGGCCGCCACTTCTTCGGGTTCGGTGATGCGGCCGGTGGTGATGTTGAAGGCTTCCGGGATGTGCTGGAGGAATGCGGCGTGCTCCGCCCCGGCTCCGGCCGCCACCTTGCCACCGAATCCTTCGGGGTCCTCCCATATGGCGGTGCGGACCACTCCGGGCGAGACGGTGTTCACGCGCACGCCCCGGGGCCCGAACTCCTCGGACAGGGACTTGCCGAGTGCGGCGAGGGCCGCCTTGGCCGCGCTGTAGGCGACCGGACCGGCCGCGGGCAGACGGGAGTTGATGGACGCGACGTTGACGATCGCCCCACGGCGCTCGATCAGGCTCGGCAGAGCCGCCCGGGCGGCACGGACGGCACTGAGCAGGTTGAGGTCGATCACGCGGGTCCACTGGGAGTCGTCGGTATCGAGGAAGCCGACGGGCTCCACGTCGTCCCCGGCTCCGACGTTGTTCACCAGCAGGTCGATGCCGCCCAGTTCGATCAGGGCGCTGTCCATGAGCGCGGCGACGCCTTCGGCGGTGCTCAGGTCGGCAGACACCGTGTGCGCGCCGGTTTCCTTCAGCTCGGGCGTGATGGTGCGGGCAGCGCCGACAACGCGGACGCCTTCGGCCGTGAGGGTGCGGACAGTGGCGAGTCCGATACCACGGCTGGCACCGGTGACGACGGCCGTCTTGGCGGTGAGGTTGAGATGCACGACACTCCAATTTTTGAACTTCAAGTACAAAATGTGGGCAGCAGACACCCAGGCGGACCGAGTACCGCTGGTTCGGCTCAGAGAGAGTCGATCGTCGCGTCGATCACCCGGACGAGACGATCGGGGGTTTCGGCGACACGCGCCATGAGCCGCAGGCCGACGACCGTGTTCAGCAGCAGGCTCCCCCAGGCCGCGGGATCACGTTCCGGCGCGATCTCTCCGGAACGCCGCCCTTCTTCGATCAACGCGCGGAAGGCGTCCTCGGTCCGGGCGAACATACGCTGGACGAGTTCGGTCGCCACCTGGTCCGTGCCTGCGAGTTCCGCTGCGGTGTTCACGGCCATGCAGCCCCGACGGTCCGGGTCGGCGAGGTCCATCTCAGCGAGCAGCTTCAGCGTCCTGCGGAGGCGCACCTTGACCGGGCCGGGCTCCTCGACCATCTCGATGAGGGCGACGGCCTGGCTGTCGCGGTAGCGGCGAAGCGCCATCTCGAACAAAGCGTGTTTGCTGCCGAAGGTGTTGTAGAGGCTGCCCTTGCCGATACCGATCGCGTCGACGAGGTCCTGCGGCGTGGTCGCGGCATACCCCTTCCGCCAGAACACGTTCATGGCGTGCTCGACAGCGGCATTCGGATCGAACTGCTTGGGCCTTCCCATGACCAGAACACTACATTGTTCTTGACCTTGAGGTCAAGAACTGAGTGGGAGGGTCCAAGGCTGCTGTGGAGCGATCGAGTCGCTGACGCCCGCCGGCGTGCTCGCGCGAGCTGGCGCAGACGGGGCAGGCCGATGTGCGCCGGGTCCGCTCCGGAAGGGGAGAGGGAGAGCCCTGTCAGCAGGGCGGTGGGGGGTGTCAGGAGCGCGGCGCAGCGCAAGAACGCTGCCCGGAACTCCGCGTGGTCGAGACCTCCCTGGCCGTCGAGGGCCGGAATGGCTGACAGCGGGCGACGCGTCGGCGTCGGCCACTCCCCGGTGGGGTTCCGGCGCCGGCCGTAGTCGATGGGGACGTCGGCGGCGTCGAGGTGGTCGGCGAGCCGGTCCGGAGCAGTGATGATGCCCGGTCGGCGCGGAAGGCCGTCGAGTTCCCGGAGAACTCGTGAGACCTTGTGTCAGATATGCCATCGCCTGGCCGGCGTTCGTGAGATTCGGCCACGGAACCTGAGACCCCACAGGTGTAGGGTCTCGCGGCTCATGTCGGACGCTGAGGCTGTGACCTGCGGCCCCGTCCGCCGTCTCATGCTGTGTCGGATGCTCAGCGTCTCAGCTCCGTGTCGGAAGTCGATGGCGACGCCGGCCGCTTGCGGCGGCCCGACCCGCTTGACCCGTTTTGGCGAAGTGTGGCCGCTCGCCGCTGGACTCCACATCAGGTGAAACGCACGGTCAGCCTCTCGTTCGGCGCGTTCGACTCGTCTTCCGCGGCAGCCCGGACCAGGACGGACGCGATCGCCTCGAACGCTTCATCGCCCATGCGGCCACGACTGACTGCAGCGTTCTCCCAGACGATCTCGACCGGGCGCTCGACATCCCTGCTCAGACGGTCCCACAGGGCGCTCAGGTTGTGCCCGTAGTACGGACCGAAGTCCAGAGGCCCGGCAAGAAACCGGTGCAGGTCCGCCTGGCTTCCGATGTGCGCCCCGTCAATGGCGATCCGCATGCTTCCTCCACCCCTTCGGCCAGCCAAGCGACTCTACGAACCCCCAGCACCCCTGCGGGCACCGCGCCCCGCTGGACTGCGGTGTCTCACGGTCGATGTCGGATCCGACTTCCTTCCGACATCGACCGTGAGATTCCGACACGAAACTTGAGACCCTACACAGGCGCCGGTCAGGTCTGTGCCATGTCCACGAAGCGCGAGTAGTGGCCCTGGAAGGCGACCGTGATCGTCGCGGTCGGGCCGTTGCGGTGCTTGGCGACGATCAGGTCGGCCTCGCCGGCCCGGGGGGACTCCTTCTCGTAGGCGTCCTCGCGGTGCAGCAGCACGACCATGTCGGCGTCCTGCTCGATGGAGCCGGACTCACGCAGGTCGGAGACCATCGGCTTCTTGTCCGTGCGCTGCTCGGGGCCACGGTTGAGCTGGGAGAGCGCGATGACGGGAAGCTCCAGCTCCTTGGCGAGCAGCTTGAGGTTCCGGGACATGTCCGAGACCTCCTGCTGGCGGCTCTCGGCCCGCTTGGAGCCGCCGGACTGCATCAGCTGGAGGTAGTCGATGACGACCAGCTTGAGGTCGTTGCGCTGCTTCAGGCGCCGGCACTTGGCGCGGATCTCCATCATCGACAGGTTCGGGGAGTCGTCGATGTAGAGCGGGGCGGCCGAGACGTCCGGCATGCGGCGGGCCAGCCGGGTCCAGTCCTCGTCGGTCATCGTGCCCGAGCGCATGTGGTGCAGGGCCACCCGGGCCTCCGCGGACAGCAGCCGCATCGCGATCTCGTTGCGGCCCATCTCCAGCGAGAAGATGACGCTCGGCAGGTTGTGCTTGATCGACGCCGCCCGCGCGAAGTCCAGCGCGAGCGTCGACTTGCCCATCGCCGGACGGGCCGCGATGACGATCATCTGCCCGGGGTGCAGGCCGTTGGTCAGCGAGTCGAAGTCGGTGAACCCGGTGGGCACACCGGTCATCTCCCCGCTGCGCGAGCCGATGGCCTCGATCTCGTCGAGCGCGCCCTCCATGATGTCGCCCAGCGGCAGGTAGTCCTCGCTGGTGCGCTGCTCGGTGACCGCGTAGATCTCGGCCTGGGCGCGGTTGACGATCTCGTCGACGTCGTCGTCGGCCGCGTATCCCATCTGGGTGATCCGGGTGCCGGCCTCGACCAGGCGGCGCAGCACCGCGCGTTCGTGGACGATCTCCGCGTAGTAGGCGGCGTTCGCCGCCGTGGGCACCGTCTGCACAAGGGTGTGCAGATAGGAGGCGCCGCCCACCTTGTTGATCTCGCCGCGCTTGGTGAGTTCGGCCGCGATGGTGATCGGGTCGGCGGGCTCGCCCTTGGCGTAGACGTCGAGGATCGCCTGATAGACCGTCTCGTGCGCGGGCTTGTAGAAGTCGTGGCCCTTGAGGATCTCCACGACGTCGGCGATGGCGTCCTTGGACAGCAGCATTCCGCCGAGCACGGACTGCTCGGCGTCGAGGTCCTGCGGGGGGACCCGCTCGAACGACGGACCCGAGTCGTCCCAACCGCCGCCCTCCCGGCCGCGGTCGTGCTGCTCGCCGCGACCGGGACCGCCCTCGGAGCGGCGCCGGGAAGCGGGCAGACGGTCACCGGGTCCGCTGTCGGCCCACGGGTCGTCCAAGGGCTCGGAAATACTCACCGAGCGACCTCCTCCCGTCCGCCGAGCGGACCCTCGCCGTGCCCCTCTTTTGTACGGCACGGCACTGACAAACAGAGCGCCGGTACTCCGCTTTCCGGCGCGTCATTTTGTGACGGTTCGGAACTCGGTGGACGGAGCGGGCGCCGGACCACGGTAGGCCCCGCGGCACCGTCAGCCAATCTGGTTATCCACAGGGCATGTGGATGACGGCCCCGATGCTGTGGAGAACTCCGCGAAACCTGTGCACGACCCGGTGGACAGTGCTGTGAACAAGCCCTCGCCACTCTCCACAGGACCCGCCTGACCAGCGGGTTTCCCATCCACTGGCTGTGCAGGAGAAAAACTTTCCCGCTCAGGCCAAGATCGCTTCGAACGGTACGCACATGTGCACAGCTCACGACGCCTAGTAAGGGTCGTTTGGCCATTGCATCACTTACCTGTGGACGATTAGATTGGCCTCCATGACCCAGGCCCCCGCGCGCCCCGCGGCCACCCGGCGCCGGCACGACCGAGAGATCGTCGCGCTCGCCGTCCCGGCCTTCGGCGCCCTCGTCGCCGAGCCGCTCTTCGTGCTGGCCGACAGCGCGATCGTCGGCCACCTCGGCACGGCCCAGCTCGCCGGACTCGGTGTCGCCTCGGCCCTGCTGACCACCGCCGTCAGCATCTTCGTCTTCCTCGCCTACGCCACCACCGCGGCCGTCGCGCGCCGCGTCGGCGCCGGCGACCTCCAGGCCGCGATCCGCCAGGGCATGGACGGCGTATGGCTGGCGCTGCTGCTCGGCGCCGCCGTCATCGCCGTCGTCCTGCCCACCGCGCCCGCCCTGGTGGACCTCTTCGGCGCCTCGCACACGGCCGCCCCGTACGCGACGACCTATCTGCGGGTCTCCGCCCTGGGCATCCCCGCCATGCTCGTCGTGCTCGCCGCCACCGGGGTCCTGCGCGGGCTGCAGAACACCAGGACCCCGCTGTACGTCGCGGTCGCGGGCTTCGTCGCCAACGCCGGGCTCAACGCCTGCCTCGTCTACGGCGCGGGACTCGGCATCGCGGGCTCCGCCTGGGGCACCGTCATCGCCCAGTGCGGCATGGCCGCGGTCTACCTCACCGTGGTCGTCCGCGGGGCCAGGCGGCACGGCGCCTCCCTGCGCCCGGACGCCGCCGGGATCAGGGCCTGCGCGCAGGCAGGTGTCCCGCTGCTCGTCCGTACGCTCTCCCTGCGGGCCATCCTGATGATCGCCACCGCGGTGGCCGCGCGTCTGGGGGACGCGGACGTCGCCGCCCATCAGATCATCCTGTCGCTGTGGAGCCTGCTCGCCTTCGCGCTCGACGCCATCGCGATCGCCGGGCAGGCCATCATCGGCCGGTACCTGGGCGCCGGGGACGTCGAGGGGGCCCGGGACGCCTGCCGGCGCATGGTCCAGTGGGGCATCGCCGCCGGGGTCGTGCTCGGCCTGCTGGTGATCGTGGCACGTCCGGCGTTCCTGCCCCTGTTCACCGACGACTCCACCGTGCGCAACGCCGCCCTTCCCGCCCTGCTGATGGTCGCGCTCTCCCAGCCGGTCTGCGGTGTCGTCTTCGTCCTCGACGGCGTCCTGATGGGAGCCGGTGACGGCCCCTACCTGGCCGGCGCGATGCTGGTGACCCTGGCGGTCTTCACCCCCGCGGCCCTGCTGGTGCCCGTCCTCGGCGGCGGCCTCACGGCCGTGTGGGCGGCGATGACGCTCATGATGGCCGTACGCATGCTGACCCTGTGGCTGCGCACCCGGTCGGGCCGCTGGCTGGTGACGGGCGCGACGCGCTGAGCGGACCGGCCCCCGTCCGGCGCGGTTTCACGTGAAACACGCCGTGCCACGGAGAGGCGGCGGCCGCCCGGAGCGCGAGGCGGCGAGCGGGAGGCAAGAGGAAGGGGCCGTACCCGACCGGGCACGGCCCCTTCCCCGGCTGACTCCAGCCGGACGCGGCGATCAGGCCGCGACGACCTCGAGGGCCACCGTGGCAGCGACCTCGGGGTGCAGACGCACGGACGTCTCGTGGGCGCCCAGGGTCTTGATGGGCGTACCCAGCTCGATGCGGCGCTTGTCGACCTCGGGACCACCGGCGGCCTTGATCGCCGAAGCGACGTCGGCCGGGGTGACGGAACCGAAGAGACGGCCGGCGTCGCCCGAGCGGACGGCCAGGCGGACCTTCACACCTTCGAGCTGGGCCTTGATCTGGTTGGCCTGCTCGATGGTCTGGATCTCGTGGATCTTGCGCGCACGACGGATCTGCGCGACGTCCTTCTCGCCGCCCTTGGTCCAGCGGATGGCGAACTTCCGCGGGATCAGGTAGTTGCGAGCGTAACCGTCCTTGACGTCGACGACGTCGCCCGCGGCACCGAGGCCGGAGACCTCGTGAGTGAGGATGATCTTCATGATTCGGTCACCCTCCCTTAGCGCGCGGTGGACGTGTAGGGCAGCAGCGCCATCTCACGGCTGTTCTTGACGGCCGTGGCGACGTCACGCTGGTGCTGCGTGCAGTTGCCGGTCACGCGGCGGGCACGGATCTTGCCGCGGTCGGAAATGAACTTCCGCAGCATGTTCGTGTCCTTGTAGTCCACGTACGTGACCTTGTCCTTGCAGAAAGCGCAGACCTTCTTCTTAGGCTTGCGCACAGGCGGCTTCGCCATGGTGTTTCTCCTGTGTGATCAAGAAGTGTGGGTACGGCCCGCTCCTCGACCCGGCCCGGCCCCGCGGGGGACCGGCGCGCAGGTCTAGAAGGGGGGCTCGTCCGAGTAGCCGCCACCGCCGCCGGAGCCGGAGCCGCCGCCGGAGCCGCCGCCCCAGCCGCCGCCGCCCTGGTTGCCACCGGCGGGAGCACCGGTGGCCCACGGGTCGTCGGCGGGAGCGCCGCCACCGCCCTGCTGGCCGCCGCCGGAGCCGCCGCCCCAGCCGCCGCCACCCTGGCCGCCCTGGCCACCGCCGCCGTAGCCGCCCTGGCCACCGCGGCCGGCGGTCTTGGTGACCTTGGCCGTGGCGTTGCGCAGGCTGGCGCCGACTTCCTCGACGTCCAGCTCGTAGACCGTGCGCTTGACGCCCTCACGGTCCTCGTAGGACCGCTGCTTCAGCCGGCCCTGCACGATGACGCGCATGCCTCGCTGGAGCGATTCCGCGACGTTCTCCGCCGCCTGACGCCAGACCGAGCAGGTCAGGAACAGGCTCTCGCCGTCCTTCCACTCGTTCGTCTGGCGGTCGAAGGTGCGGGGCGTGGACGCGACACGGAACTTCGCGACCGCCGCACCGGAAGGGGTGAAGCGCAGCTCGGGGTCGTCGACAAGATTGCCGACGACCGTGATGACGGTCTCGCCTGCCATGGGGGTACCTCTCGGCGGGTTTGCTGCTGGCTGCTGGTGCTGCTACTCGGATCCCGAGGCCGGCTGAGCCGAGTGGCTCAGTGGGTCTCGGGGCGGAGGACCTTGGTCCGGAGGACCGACTCGTTCAGGTTCATCTGGCGGTCGAGCTCCTTGACGACCGCAGGCTCGGCCTGCAGGTCGATGACCGAGTAGATGCCCTCGGGCTTCTTCTTGATCTCGTACGAGAGACGACGACGGCCCCAGGTGTCGACCTTCTCGACCTTTCCGCCGCCGTCACGGACGACAGAGAGGAAGTTCTCGATCAGCGGGGAGACAGAGCGCTCCTCGAGATCGGGGTCGAGGATGACCATCACCTCGTAGTGACGCATGTGGAACCCACCTCCTTCGGACTCAGCGGCCACGGTCGTTCCGTGGCAGGAGGGTTGTGATGCGTGCGCAATCGTGCTTGCCAGTAAATCAGCCGGCACTGACAACCAGGGTCGGACGGCGGATTCGCCAGGCGGTCCCAGGCCGGCCCGTGAAGGTTGACCTGTGGCCTGCCTGGGCAGACACGAGTGCAGACGGTACAGACTACCCGCACCCCCGCTTCCGGTTGAAATCGGGGCGCAGGACCCGGCAATCTGGACACCTCGGGTGTGCACGGCGCTACACAGCGCCGCCTTTCGCGGGAGGTGCCCCATGGCACAGACGTTGCGACCGAACACCGCCGCCAAGAACGGCCTCTTCGCCACGGACGGGAAGCCCCACCCCCTCCAGGACACGCTGCTCGCGGTGACCCTGGTGCTGGGCGTGGTCGCGTTCATCACCGGGCTCTTCTTCCACGGCCTGCACCTGCTGAGTTCCTGGGCCGGGCTGGCGGGCATCCTCACCGGCGCGTACGGCCAGTGGATCTCGGTGACCACCCGCGAGCGCTTCGGTCTGATCCTCGGACTGGGCGCCTCCGCGGTCGGCTTCTTCCTCGGCATGGCGCACGGCGGTCTCTTCGGCGGTCTCTTCGGCTGACGCCGGGCACCCCGGCCGTCCCGCGCGGACGGCGCCCGCCGCACCCCGCGGGCGCCGTCCGCGCGTACCGCGACGCGCCGCCGCCGGGTGACAGGCGGCGGCGAAGGTGGTGTGCGGCCAGTCTGCGCGCTCCCCTGGCGCAGTAGGCTTCGGCGCGAGAGCCGGAGCCCCTGACCCCATGGGGACACGCCAGCCCGAGGAGCGCCCCGAATGAGCCTGACCCTGGAGACCATCAGCCGCGAGCAGCATCTGGCCTACATCCAGAGCCTGCCGGCGGCGAGTCACATGCAGGTTCCGGCCTGGGCGGACGTCAAGGCGGAGTGGCGCTCGGAGCACCTCGGATGGTTCGACGCGCGCACCGGTCAGATGGTCGGCGCCGGTCTCGTCCTGTACCGCCAACTGCCCAAGATCAAGCGCTATCTGGCCTATCTGCCCGAGGGCCCGGTCATCAACTGGTTCGCGCCGAACCTCGACGACTGGCTCCAGCCGATGCTGGCCCACCTCAAGCGCCAGGGTGCCTTCTCGGTCAAGATGGGGCCGCCGGTCATCATCCGCCGCTGGAACTCCGAGACCATCAAGCGCGGCATCCAGGACGCGGACGTCAAGCGCCTGCGCGACATGGAGGCCGACTTCATCGAGCCGCGCGCCTTCGAGGTCGCCGACAAGCTGCGCCGCATGGGCTGGCAGCAGGGCGAGGACGGGGGCGCCGGGTTCGGCGACGTCCAGCCGCGCTACGTCTTCCAGGTGCCGCTGGCCAACCGGTCCCTGGAAGAGGTCCACAAGAACTTCAACCAGCTGTGGCGCCGCAACATCAAGAAGGCCGAGAAGGCCGGCGTCGAGGTCGTCCAGGGCGGCTACCACGACCTGGAGGAGTGGCAGCGGCTGTACGAGATCACCGCGGTGCGCGACCACTTCCGGCCGCGCCCGCTGTCGTACTTCCAGCGCATGTGGTCGGCCCTCAACTCCGAGGACCCCAACCGCATGCGGCTGTACTTCGCCCGGCACAACGGGGTGAACCTGGCGGCCGCCACGATGCTGATCGTCGGCGGGCACGTCTGGTACTCCTACGGCGCCTCCGACAACATCGGCCGTGAGGTCCGTCCCTCGAACGCGATGCAGTGGCGCATGCTGCGCGACGCCTACGCCCTCGGCGCCACCGTCTACGACCTGCGCGGCATCTCCGACTCGCTGGACGAGAGCGACCACCTGTTCGGCCTGATCCAGTTCAAGGTCGGCACCGGCGGCCAGGCCGCCGAGTACCTCGGCGAGTGGGACTTCCCGCTGAACAAGCTGCTCCACAAGGCGCTCGACATCTACATGTCGCGCCGCTGACCCCCCAACCCCCCACCGCGCGCGCCGTTCCCGTCGCGCGCGTCCCCACCTCTGATCCACCGCTGCCGCGAGAAAGGTTCCAGGTCCGGCCATGGCGCTCACGCTCTACGTCGACCCCGCGCGCTGGCGTGCGCACCACAAGCACGTACAGGAGCAGTTCCCGGGCCTGGTCCCGGTCTGCAAGGGCAACGGCTACGGCTTCGGCCACGAGCGGCTGGCGGAGGAGGCCACCCGGCTGGGCTCGGACGTCCTCGCCGTCGGCACGACCTACGAGGCCGCCCGGATCAAGGACTGGTTCGGCGGCGACCTGCTGGTCCTGACGCCCTACCGGCGCGGCGAGGAGCCCGTGCCGCTGCCCGACCGGGTGATCCGCTCGGTGTCGTCCATCGACGGGGTCTACGGCCTCGTCGGGGCCCGGGTCGTCATCGAGGTGATGTCCTCGATGAAGCGGCACGGCGTCAGCGAGCAGGAGCTGGCGCAGCTGCACGCGGCCATCGAGAACGTCCGCCTGGAGGGCTTCGCCATCCATCTGCCGCTGGACCGCACCGACGGCTCGGACGCCGTCGAGGAGGTCATCGGCTGGATGGACCGGCTGCGCGCGGCCCGGCTGCCCCTGCACACCATGTTCGTCAGCCACCTCAAGGCCGAGGAACTGGCCCGGCTGCAGCAGCAGTTCCCGCAGACGCGGTTCCGCGCCCGGATCGGCACGCGGCTGTGGCTGGGCGACCACGAGGCCACCGAGTACCGCGGCGCGGTCCTGGACGTCACCCGGGTGGCCAAGGGCGACCGGTTCGGCTACCGGCAGCAGAAGGCGGCCTCCGACGGCTTCCTGGTGGTCGTGGCGGGCGGTACGTCGCACGGGGTGGGCCTGGAGGCCCCCAAGGCGCTGCACGGCGTCATGCCGCGCGCCAAGGGCGTGGCGCGGGCCGGCCTGGCCACCGTGAACCGGAACCTCTCGCCGTTCGTCTGGGGCGGCAAGCAGCGCTGGTTCGCCGAGCCGCCGCACATGCAGGTCTCGATCCTGTTCGTGCCCTCGGACGCTCCCGAGCCGAAGGCCGGGGACGAGCTGGTGGCCCATCTGCGGCACACCACCACGCAGTTCGACCGGATCGTGGACCGCTGACCTGGCGTATGGCGCCTGGCGCCAGGTGAAAGGCCGTGCCCGGAGTCTTCCGGGCACGGCCTTTCACCTGCCCTTCAAGGGACGCTGTGCGGGCCTTCGCGGGGGTCCGGCCCACCCGTTCCGCCGCTCCGGACCGCTGTTCGCTCAGAGCGAACGCCCGTCGGACGAGCGCCCATCGGGTGCGGTCTCGGGGTCGCCGTCCCATTCCACGGGCTCCGCGTCGAACCGCGCCGCGCGACGGTACGCACGGTCCGCCGCCGCGCCGAGGACGAAGTCGTCCTCCGCGCCGTCGAGCACCCCGCCGGAGGGATCGTCCACCCCGCCCCGGCGCACCACGTCGTGTTCCGGTACGAGGATGTCGCGCACCACGACCGCGCACAGGTAGAGCGTTCCCGCCAGGTGCACGCCGATCGCCCAGAGGTATCCGTCCGACGGCAGCCCCTTGTGGGCGTCGCCGCTCGTCGTGTACGCGAGGTACATCCAGATGCCGAGGAAGTACGCCACCTCGCACGCCTGCCAGACCAGGAAGTCCCGCCACTTGGGGCGTGCCAGCGCGGCCAGCGGGACCAGCCACAGGACGTACTGCGGCGAGTAGACCTTGTTGGTGAGGACGAAGGCGGCCACCATCAGGAAGGCGAGCTGTGCGAAGCGCGGCCGGCGCGGGGCGGTCAGGGTCAGCGCCGCGATCCCGAGGAAGCTCACCACCACCAGCCCGGTGGCCATGGTGTTCACGAAGTCCGTGCTGAGCGGGCTGCCCGACTTCTCGGTCCAGATCAGCCAGAAGGAACCGAAGTCGATGCCCCGGTCGTGGCTGAACTTGTAGAACTGCCACCATCCGTCGCTCGCGAAGGCCATCACCGGCAGGTTCACGACCAGCCAGGCGGCGACGGCGCCGCCCAGGGCCCGGCCGAACTCCCGCCACCGGCCCGCCCGCCAGCACAGCACCAGCAGCGGTCCGAGCAGGACCACCGGATAGAGCTTGGCGGCCGTGGCGAGCCCGAGCAGGACGCCGAAGGCCAGGGGGCGGCCCCGTGACCACATCAGCAGGGCGGCGGCCGTCAGGGCGACCGCCAGCAGGTCCCAGTTGACGGTCGCGGTCAGCGCGAAGGCCGGTGCCAGGGCGACCAGCAGGCCGTCCCACGGGCGGCGGGCGTGCGTCCGCGTCACGCACACCGCGATGACGGCCGCACAGATCATCAGCAGTCCGGCGTTGGCCATCCAGTACCACTGCTCCTGGTGCTGGATGCTGCCGCTGTGCGGGGTCAGCCAGGAGGCCACCTGCATGAACAGCCCGGTCAGCACCGGGTATTCGAGGTACGGCATGTCGCCGGTGAGCTTGTCGAAGTACGGGACGAGACCGTCGGCGAAGCCGCGCCCCTGGTAGAGGTGCGGGATGTCCGAATAGCACGCCTTGGTGTACTGCGAGCTGGCGCCGAAGAACCAGGCGCTGTGGTAGCACGGCGCCTTCTGGACCAGGCCGAGGGCGAACATGCCGATCGCCACGAGCGCGACCACCCGCACGGGCGTCCACCAGGACGTCCCGAGCAGGGCGTGCCGCCCCAGGGGGCCGCCGATCACCTCGCTGCCGGCGCGGGCGACCGGGTCCTCCTCGGTCGGCCGCACCGGGCCGGGCTCGCGCGTGCTCGCTTGCGTCGATTCAGCACTGGGCATGCGGCACATCCTGCCGTATGCGTCCGGGAACACGCCGTGGGCCGCCACACCCGGTGGGTGCGGCGGCCCGTGTTTCACGTGAAACGGCGGTCCCGGGGACCGGCTCTTTGGCTGATCGCCCTAGCCGAGCCAGCCCCCGCCCCGGCTGGTGCCGACGCTGTCGTTGCCTCCTGGGCCGTTGCCGTGCGTCCTCGTCGGTGACGGCTGGCCTCCGCCGCCGGGACCTCCGTCGCCGCCGTCACCCCCGTCACCGCCGTCGCCCGCGCTGTCGCCACCGTCGTCGCAGCCCAGGATGCCGCAGTGGGTCGTGGACGGCGAGGGAGGCGGGGTGGTCTGGGTCTTGGTCGGCGAGGGGGACGAGGGCGGCGGGGTGGTCTGGTGGCTCTCCGTGACCGTGGGAGTGGGCGTGTGGCTGGGCGCGGCGTTGATGACCTCGCCGATGGGCTGGGGCTCCGGGAACGTCTCGACCTGCGTGCCCTTGAGCGCCTGCGTCATGTAGTCGCGCCAGATGTCGGACGGGAACGAGGCGCCGTGGATCTTCTTCTGACCGCCGGTCCCGTACATCTCCAGGAACGTGCGCGCCTTGTTGTTCGCGTCGTCGTCGAGGCGGAACATGCTGATCGCGGTGGACAGCTGCGGGGTGTAGCCGACGAACCAGGCCGACTTGTTGCCGTCGGTGGTACCGGTCTTGCCGGCCACCTCGCGGCCGGGCAGCTGGGCGTGGGTGCCCGTGCCCTTGTCGACCACGGTCTTCAGGACGTCGGTGACGTTGTCGGCGACCTGCGCGGTGAACGCCTGCTTGGCCTGGTTCTCGTGCTTGTAGACCTGGCCGTCCTGGTTCTGGATCAGCGAGACGGAGAACGGCTCGTTCTGCTTGCCGCTGGCGGCGAACGTGGCGTACGCGCCCGCCATGCGGATGGCGCTGGGGTCCGAGGTACCGATCGAGAAGGACGGGAAGGTGGTGCCGGCCAGGCTGTTGTCCTTGAGGCCCGCGTCGAGCGCCGCCTGCTTGACCTTGTCCAGGCCCACGTCCATGCCGAGCTGCACGAAGGCGGAGTTCACCGACTCGCGCATCGCCTCGCGCAGGTCGATCATGTAGTCCGGCGGGTCGCCGTAGGGCTGGTTGCCGTCATTGGTCTGCAGCCACTCGTTGCCGTTCTCGTCCTTCCAGACCGAGCCGTCGTACTTCTTGATCTTCAGCTTGTTCTGGCCGCTGAAGCGGCTCTTGGGCGAGACCGGGGTGCGCTCGTCCTGCGCCTGCGTCTCCGGGCCGTTCGGGCTGCGGACGCCGTCGCGCATGGCCGCCGCGAGCACGAAGGGCTTGAAGGTCGAACCCACCTGGGCACCGGTGGCGTCGGCGTTGTCGGTGAAGTGCTTGGTCCAGTCCTCACCGCCGTAGATCGCCTTGATGGCGCCGGACGCCGGATCCACCGAGGCGCCGCCGAACTGCACGTGGGTGTCGGTCTGCGGGCGCTTCTTGGGGTCGATGTTGGCCTTCTGGACCTTCTCCACCGCGGACTTCAGCTCGTCGACCTTGTTCTTCTCGAAGGTCGTGTGGATCTGGTAGCCGCCCTGCTGGAGCTGGTCGGCGGTGATCTTGGTGTTGTTGATGATGTAGGACTTGGCGAGGTCGACGAGATAGCCGACCTGGCCGCTCAGCCGGGTGTTGGACCGCGGGCTCTCCCAGTGCGGGAGGGCCGTGTACTTGGCCCGCTCGGTGGCGCTCAGATGGTGGTACTCGACCATCTTGTCGAGCGTGTCCTGCATCTGCGAGGTGATGCGCTTCGTGTTGGCCTGGGGGGTCGCCGCGGGGTCGATCGAGACCGAACCGGCCGGATCGAAGTAGGTGGCGCCCTTGAGCACCGCCGCGAGGAACGCGCACTCGCCGGCGTCCAGGCGCTTGGCGTCCTTGTTGAAGTACGCGCGGGAGGCCGCCTGGAGGCCGTAGGCCCCGCGTCCGTAGTACGACGAGTTGAGGTACCCGGCCATGATGTCGGGCTTGGGGACCTTCGCGCCGACCTTGATCGCGACGAAGATCTCCTTGAACTTGCGCGAGACGGTCTGCGACTGGTCGTCCAGCATCGCGTTCTTGACGTACTGCTGGGTGATGGTCGAGCCACCCTGGGTCTGCCCGCCGCGTGCCATGTTGAACAGGGCGCGCGCGATGCCCTTCGGGTCGACGCCGTTGTCCGTCTCGAAGGTCTTGTTCTCCTGGGAGATGACGGCGTACCGCATCTCCTTGGGGATGTCCGAGTAGTTCATGTTCTGGCGGTTGATCTCACCGCCCGTGCGCACCATCTCGCTGCCGTCGGCCCAGTAGTACACGTTGTTCTGGGCGGTCGCCGTCTTGGCGGGGTCCGGCACGCTCACCATCGCGTACCCGATGCCCGCCACCGCCACCATGCTGCCGACCAGGCCGATGAACAGGCCGGTCACCAGCTTCCAGGAGGGCATCCAGCGGCGCCAGCCGAACTTGCCGGCCCGCGGGTAGTCGATGAACCGCTTCTTGGCGGGCGGCGCCGTGCGGCCCCGGCCGCGCCCCGGTCCCGAGGGGCCGCCGGGGCCCTGGGAGTCGCCTCCCCGGCGCCGGCCGCCGCGCTGCGCCGCCCGGCGCGCCTCGGCACGCCCGCCGACGGGGCGCTCCTCACCTCCCGCGCCGTACGCGCCCGACCCATGGGACGTCGCCCCATAGGAGTCGGCGGCGGAACCGGTGGCGCCTCGCGGTGCCGCACGGCGGCCCGAGGACGAGCCGGACTGGCCGCGTCGGGCCGCGGCACGTCCGCCTCCCTGCGGCTGCGGCGGTTTGCGACGGTGCTCGCTCATCGAACGACTACTCCTCGGGCAGGCGCGCCCCTGCGCGCCTGGAAACAACAGCGGCTGGTCTCCGGTCGGTCCCCCCGAAGTACGGATGTGGCCGATCTCGCATTCACCCGTACTGCACCGAGGACGAGGACGCCCCCGGGCGCCTCGTGGTTCCCGGCGTTGTGCATGGCGGACAGACTACGCACCGCCAAAACCCACCGGTCCCCGAAGTTCACCCCAAATCAGGCAACTTGGCTCCAACGAAACGGTGATGTGATCCCGTTCACTCCACCCCCTCTTGTCGCGCGCGCGGGGCCGTTCTATCGTCTGGATGTATCGAGTCGATACATCAGCACGGCATAAAGACCGTCACGGCACCCGCCACCGGCGGGTCGCGGCAGAGAGGAGGCGACGATGGGCCGGCGTTCCGGAATCCTTGAGTTCGCCGTACTCGGCCTGCTCCGCGAGTCCCCGATGCACGGCTATGAGCTGCGCAAACGACTCAATACATCACTGGGCGTGTTCCGGGCCTTCAGCTACGGCACGCTGTATCCCTGCCTCAAGACGCTGGTCACGAGCGGCTGGTTGACCGAGGAGCCGGGCCACACCACCGAGGACGCCCTCGCCGCTCCGCTGGCGGGGCGCCGCGCCAAGATCGTCTACCGGCTGACGGCCGAGGGCAAGGAGCACTTCGAGGAGCTGCTCTCCCAGACGGGCCCCGACGCGTACGACGACGAGCACTTCGCCGCGCGTTTCGCCTTCTTCGGGCAGACCTCGCGCGATGTGCGCATGCGCGTGCTGGAGGGCCGCCGCAGCCGTCTGGAGGAGCGCCTGGAGAAGATGCGCGCCTCCCTGGCACGCACCCGGGAGCGCCTCGACGACTACACCCTCGAACTCCAGCGCCACGGCATGGAGTCCGTGGAGCGCGAAGTGCGCTGGCTGAACGAGCTGATCGAGAGCGAGCGGGCCGGGCGGGACCTCAAGGGTTCCGCCGCGGGGGGAACCGCTCAGCAGGACACCACCAATGGAGCGACGGGCGGCCTGCCCCGGTCCGGGGAGCCTTCCCGGCCGGATACGCCCGGCGACACCGCCACGTGAGGTCCCGTCGGGGCTTCACCGAGTACACACAGGGAGCAACCGGAATGGGTTCGGTTCGCGTAGCCATCGTCGGCGTGGGCAACTGCGCCGCATCGCTGGTGCAGGGCGTCGAGTACTACAAGGACGCCGACCCGGCGTCCAAGGTCCCGGGCCTCATGCACGTGCAGTTCGGCGACTACCACGTGCGTGACGTCGAGTTCGTCGCCGCCTTCGACGTCGACGCGAAGAAGGTCGGCCTGGACCTCGCGGACGCCATCGGCGCCTCCGAGAACAACACCATCAAGATCTGCGACGTCCCCTCCACCGGTGTGACGGTCCAGCGCGGCCACACCCTCGACGGCCTGGGCAAGTACTACCGCCAGACCATCGAGGAGTCCGCCGAGGCGCCGGTCGACATCGTCCAGATCCTCAAGGACAAGCAGGTCGACGTCCTCGTCTGCTACCTGCCGGTCGGTTCCGAGGACGCGGCGAAGTACTACGCCCAGTGCGCCATCGACGCCAAGGTCGGCTTCGTCAACGCCCTCCCGGTCTTCATCGCCGGCACCAAGGAGTGGGCGGACAAGTTCACCGAGGCGGGCGTCCCGATCGTCGGTGACGACATCAAGTCGCAGGTCGGCGCCACCATCACGCACCGCGTCATGGCGAAGCTGTTCGAGGACCGGGGCGTCATCCTGGACCGCACGATGCAGCTGAACGTCGGCGGCAACATGGACTTCAAGAACATGCTCGAACGCGAGCGCCTGGAGTCCAAGAAGATCTCCAAGACGCAGGCCGTCACCTCCCAGATCCCCGACCGGGACCTCGGCGAGAAGAACGTCCACATCGGCCCGTCCGACTACGTGGCCTGGCTGGACGACCGCAAGTGGGCCTACGTCCGCCTGGAGGGCCGCGCCTTCGGTGACGTCCCGCTGAACCTGGAGTACAAGCTTGAGGTCTGGGACTCCCCGAACTCCGCGGGTGTCATCATCGACGCCCTGCGCGCCGCGAAGATCGCCAA
Organism: Streptomyces sp. NPDC047017; assembly: GCF_040644175.1. Classification (NCBI taxonomy): domain Bacteria; kingdom Bacillati; phylum Actinomycetota; class Actinomycetes; order Kitasatosporales; family Streptomycetaceae; genus Streptomyces; species Streptomyces sp. NPDC047017. The sequence goes on from NZ_JBEYVW010000023.1 coordinate 114,849, forward strand.
GGACCGCGGCATCGGCGGCCCGATCCTCTCGGCCTCCTCGTACTTCATGAAGTCCCCGCCGGTCCAGTACTTCGACGACGAGGCCCGCGAGAACGTCGAGAAGTTCATCCGCGGCGACGTCGAGCGCTAGCCGGACCGGGCGCCGCGCACCGGGGAACACTCCTCACAAGCGCTCCTGCCGGGGCTGCCGGGCCCTCGGACGCACCCTGTGTGCGTCCGAGGGCCCTGCCTTGTGTGAGGCTGTGCCCCATGGCCGTCGTCCGTGACCTGCGCGTCCTGCTGCGCCTGCGGGACTTCCGGCACCTGCTGGGCGTACGGCTGCTCTCGCAGGGCGCCGACGGCGTCTTCCAGGTCGCGCTCGCCGCCTACGTCGTCTTCTCGCCGGAACACCAGGCGACGGCCGCCGCGGTCGCCTCCGCGATGGCGGTGCTGCTGCTCCCCTACTCCCTGGTCGGCCCGTTCGCCGGGGTGCTCCTGGACCGCTGGCGGCGCCGGCAGGTCCTGCTGCACGGCAATCTGGTGCGCGCGGCGCTGGCGTGCGCCACGGCCGTGCTGATGGCGGCCGCCGTGCCGGACTGGCTGTTCTACGTCTCCGCCCTGTGCGTCACCGCCGTCAACCGCTTCGTCCTTGCGGGCCTGTCCGCCGCGCTGCCGCGGGTGGTCGACGCCGAGCGGCTGGTGGTGGCCAACTCCCTGTCGCCGACCGCCGGCTCCCTGGCCGCGTTCGGCGGCGGCGGCCTCGCCTTCGCCGTGCGCCTGGCCGGGGCCGACTCCGACACCGCCGTGGTCCTGCTGGGCGCCGTCCTCTATCTCTGCGCGGCCCTCGTGTCGCTGCTCATCGCACCCGGGCTGCTCGGCCCGGACCGGGACTCGGCGCGACCCCCGCTGGGCACCGCGCTGCGGGGCACCGCCCGCGACCTGGCCGCGGGCGTACGGCATCTCCTCGCACCGCGGCGCCGGGCGGCCGCCGGGGCGCTGGCCGCCATGACGCTGATGCGGTTCTGCTACGGCGCGCTCACGGTCATGGTGCTGATGCTGTGCCGCTACGCCCTGACGCCGGGGCCGGCCGCCGGACTGCGCCTGCTCGGGTTGGCGCTGGGTGTCTCGGGAGCCGGGTTCTTCGCCGCGGCGGCGCTGACCCCGTGGGCGGCGGGGCGCCTCGGCCCGGCCCGGTGGATCGCCGTGTGCGCCGGGGCGGCCGCGGTGCTGGAGCCCGCCCTCGGGCTGCCGTTCGCCACCGGCCCGCTGCTGGTCGCCGCCTTCGTGCTGGGGCTGGCGACCCAGGGCGCGAAGATCGCCACGGACACGATCGTGCAGTCCGCCGTCGAGGACGGCTTCCGCGGCCGGATCTTCTCCGTGTACGACGTGCTCTTCAACCTCGCCTTCGTCGCCGCGGCGGCCGTCGCCGCGCTCGTGCTGCCGCCGGACGGGCGCTCGGCCGTGCTGGTGGTCGCGGTCGCCGTGATCCAGGCGGCGGTTGCGGTGGCTATGGCCCGGTTTGATCGACGGTGAGTGTCACATCAATGACACAGACCCCCCGTGAAGTACGGGGTTGTCAGTGCGGGGCGGTAGCTTACGTGCGTCTTATTTCGACGTCGTGTTCGCGTCATCGTGCCTATGTTCTAGGGGGACCCCCAAGTGACCACTCCGCCGCCCCAGGGCCAGAACCCGTACGCCCAGGTGCCCACCGCTCCCCTGGGGCAGCAGCCGGGGCAGCCGGGAGTCCCTCAGCAGCCGTACCCGCAGCAGCAGCCCTACCCCCCGCAGCAGCCGTACGCCCCCTTCCCGCAGCAGCAGGGCGCACCGGTCCCGCCGCCGCCCGCGCCGGCCAAGCGCGGCGGCAAGAAGATGCTGCGCATCGTCGGCGGTATCGTCGTCGCCGTCCTCCTGGGCCTGCTGAAGTTCGGCGGCGCCCTGGGGCTGGGCTGGTTCCTGAGCCGTGACGACGCGGAGACCACCTCGGTGGGCTCGTGCATGCACAACGACGGCACGATGTCCAAGCCGGACCTCAAGGACGTCGACTGCTCCTCCGGCAACGCGCAGTACAAGGTGGTCCAGAAGTTCGACAGCTCCACCGACGAGAGCAAGTGCCAGACCGTCACCGACGCGACGGTCTCCTACGTCCAGTACGGCGGCGGCCACGACGTGGTGCTCTGCCTGAAGGAGACCAAGTAGCGGCCGGCCGGCTCATGACTGAGGGGCGGTGTTTCACGTGAAACACCGCCCCTCAGCCATGACCGGGAACGGAGACGGAGACGGGGGCGGGGTCGTGTTTCACGTGAAACACGACCCCCTCCCCGTCTCTCAGCCCTGCTCGGCCCACCACTCCTTGAGTGCCGTGACCGCCGCGTCGTGGTCCATCGGCCCGTTCTCCAGGCGCAGCTCCAGCAGGTGCTGGTAGGCGCGGCCCACGGCCGGGCCGGGCTTGACGCCCAGGATCTCCATGATCTGGTTGCCGTCGAGGTCCGGACGGATCGCGTCCAGCTCCTCCTGCTCCTGGAGCTGCGCGATGCGCGCCTCCAGCCCGTCGTACGCCCGCGACAGCGCGGCCGCCCGGCGCTTGTTGCGGGTGGTGCAGTCGGAGCGGGTCAGCTGGTGCAGGCGGCCGAGGAGAGGGCCCGCGTCGCGGACGTAGCGGCGGACCGCGGAGTCCGTCCACTCGCCGGTGCCGTACCCGTGGAAGCGCAGGTGCAGCTCGACCAGCCGAGAGACGTCCTTCACCAGCTCGTTGGAGTACTTCAGGGCCGTCATGCGCTTCTTGGTCATCTTCGCGCCCACCACCTCGTGGTGGTGGAAGGAGACCCGGCCGTCCTGCTCGAAGCGGCGGGTGCGGGGCTTGCCGATGTCGTGCAGCAGCGCGGCCAGCCGGAGGGTGAGGTCGGGGCCGTCCTCCTCCAGGGCCATCGCCTGCTCCAGGACGATCAGCGTGTGGTCGTAGACGTCCTTGTGCCGGTGGTGCTCGTCGCGCTCCAGGCGCAGGGCGGGCAGCTCGGGCAGCACCCGCTCGGCGAGCCCGGTGTCGACGAGCAGGGTCAGGCCCTCGCGAGGGTGTGCGGACAGGATCAGCTTGTTCAGCTCGTCGCGCACCCGCTCGGCCGAGACGATCCCGATCCGCTCGGACATCTCCCGCATCGCCGTGACCACGTCCGCGGCGACCTCGAAGTCCAGCTGGGCGGCGAAGCGCGCGGCCCGCATCATGCGCAGCGGGTCGTCGGAGAAGGACTCCTCGGGCGTGCCGGGCGTGCGCAGCACCCGCGCGGCGAGATCCTCGAGGCCGTGGTGCGGGTCGATGAACGTCTTCTCCGGCAGCCCCACCGCCATCGCGTTGACGGTGAAGTCCCGCCGGACCAGATCCTGCTCGATGGAGTCCCCGTACGACACCTCGGGCTTGCGCGAGGTGCGGTCGTAGGCCTCGGAGCGGTAGGTGGTCACCTCGATCTGGAAGCAGCGGTCGGTGCCGCCGACGCGGGCCTGCTTCTGGGCGCCGACCGTGCCGAAGGCGATCCCCACGTCCCACACGGCGTCCGCCCAGGGCCGCACGATCTTCAGTACGTCCTCGGGACGCGCGTCGGTCGTGAAGTCCAGGTCGTTGCCGAGCCGGCCGAGCAGCGCGTCCCGGACCGAGCCGCCGACCAGGGCGAGGGAGAACCCGGCCTCCTGGAAGCGGCGCGCGAGATCGTCGGCGACGGGGGCCACCCGCAGCAGCTCGCTCACCGCGCGCTGCTGCACCTGGCTCAGGGCAGGGGGAGTGTCTTCGTTGGCGTTCGGCACAACAGAAGAGGGTACGTGGCCCGGACGCCGCACCGCGCCCTCCTGCCCGTGCGCCTGCCCGCCGCCGCGCCCCCGCGCCACCCGCGCAATCCCCGCCGTTCGTGACGTAACGAACAGCATCCCCGGATACCCGTACATGCGGGGCGACGGCGGCCTCCCGCCGATCTTGTGGCGGCCTCCGCGGCACTTCCGCTCAGCGCACATCGTTACCATGCGTGGACGCACATTCCAACGACCACTGACGACGAGGGACGGGCGAGCGCGTGGCCGAGGCGGCAGACTTCCAGGGGACCCGTCCCTCACCTGCCCGCCGCTGGCTGCGGCGCACCGGGGCGCTGCTCGCCGCGGCGCCCCTGCTGGCCGGTCTGCTGCAGCTCTCCGCCGCCCCGGACGCGCACGCCGCGGGCCGGGAAGCACCCCGCGCGGCGGCCTCCGGCTCGCGCACGGTGGCGGTGTCCCTCGACTCGCTCAGCCCCGGCGTCCCCTCCGAGGGGGACACGCTGACCGTCTCGGGCACGGTGACCAACAACGGCGGCCAGGCGGTCACCGACGCCCATGTCGGCCTGCGCCTCGGGCCGGAACTGGGCACCCGCTCGGACATCGACTCCGTGGCCCGGCGCACCGGGTTCGATCCGGGCGCCGACGGCGCCGAGCTGGGCGGCGCGTATGTGCAGAAGTTCGCCCGGCTGTCCCCGGGTGTCGCCCAGCCCTTCAAGATCTCCGTGCCGGTCGCCAAGCTGGGCCTCGGCTCGGACGGGGTCTACGCGTTCTCCGTGTCGCTGTCGGGCCGGACCGCCGCCGAGCAGTGGGACCAGGTGCTGGGCATCCAGCACACGTTCCTGCCGTGGCAGCCGGCCGACGCGGGCACGAAGACGAGGACGACCTATCTGTGGCCGCTCGTCTCCCCCGTCCACATGACCTCGGAGACGGGACCCGGCGCGCAGCAGGTGCCGGTCTTCCTCGACGACGACCTCGCCAAGGACCTCGCCCCCGGCGGCCGGCTGGAGCGGATGCTGGCCCTGGGCAAGGACCTCGACGTCACCTGGGTGATCGACCCGGACCTGCTGGCGACCGTCGACGCCATGACCCGCGCCTACCGCGTCCGGACGGCCGGCGACCCCGGTCCCGTGGCCGGCACCCATCAGGCGGTGGCCAAGCAGTGGCTCGCCGAGCTGCAGCAGGCCATCGCGGGCAAGGAGGTCGTGGCGCTGCCCTTCGCCGACCCTGACCTGGCCTCCCTCGCGCACAACGGCACCAGCGTCTCCGGCTCGCTGAGCCAGCTCAAGGACGCCACCGACGTCGCCTCCAGCACCGTGGAGACCGTGCTCCACGTGAAACCGGACACGGACTTCGCCTGGCCGGTGGACGGAGCCGTCGACCCGGCGATCGTCAGGGTCGCCACCTCCGCGGGGGCCGACAAGGTCATCGCGCGCAGCGACAGCCTCCAGGAGACGGGCGGCCTGAGCTACACGCCCTCCGCGGCCCGCCCGATCGGCGGCGGCACCACGGCGGTCGTCGCGGACGCCCGGATGTCGACGGCGTTCGAGGGCGACCTGACCCGGGCCGGCACGAGCACGCTGGCCGTGCAGCGCTTCCTCGCCGAGAGCCTCGAACTCGACGGCCAGACCGGCACGCAGCGCAGCATCGTCGTCGCCCCGCAGCGCATGCCCACCACGGGCCAGGCCCAGGCCATGGCGCAGGCGCTGCTCGCCCTCCAGCAGAGCACCTGGTCCCAGTCCCAGAACCTGGCCGCCGCCGCCAAGGCGAAGCCGGACCCCGGCGCCACGACCCGGGTGCCGTCGGCGGCGGACTACCCGTCCGCGCTGCGCCGGCAGGAACTGGGCGGCCCCGCCTTCGCGGAGATCTCCGGCACCCAGGACGCGGTCGACAACTTCAAGGTCGTCCTCACCGACGAGTCCCGGGTCGTCACGCCGTTCGGGCGGGCCATGAACCGCGAGATGTCCACCGCCTGGCGCGGCCAGGCCCGCGCGGCCCAGAGCTTCCGGGACGGGGTGAAGGCCTACCTCGGCGACCTCTCCCATCAGGTCCGGCTGATCGACAAGTCGGAGACCAAGCTGTCCGGCCGCAGCGCCACGATCCCCGTGACCGTGCAGAACAACCTCGTGCAGGGCGTCGACCACCTGGTGCTGCGGCTCACCTCGACCAACCCCACCCGTCTCAAGATCGGCGGCAAGGCGTACTCGGAACAGCCCGTCGCGGTCTCGGGCGGGCACAGCCAGTCGGTGAAGTTCACCACCTCGTCCAACGCCAACGGGCCGGTGACGGTGATCGCCCAGCTGTACACCCAGGACGGCCAGGAGTACGGCGCTCCCGTCACCTTCGACGTGAAGGTCACCGAGATCACCGCCACCGTCATGCTGGTCATCGGCGGCGGCGTCCTGCTCCTCGTCCTGGCCGGCTTCCGCATGTACACCCAGCGCAAGCGCGCCGCGGCCAGGGACGACACGGCGGCGGGGGACGCGGACGGCTCGGGGGACGGCCCGGACGGCCCCGCCGGGGGCACGCACGGACCGCGCGACGACGGCCCGGAGAACCCCGCGGCCCCTGACGGACGTCTCACGCAGGAGTCGGGCGCCCGGCCCCCGGAGGAAGACCCGGAGCAGCCGAGTGACCCGACACCGGACACCGCATCGGAAAGCGCCGACCCGTCCGGCACGGGTGAGAAAGTGGACCGTTGAGGATGTCGTGGCCCGGAGGGCCCGGGACGATGAGGTGGGGTAACCATGAACGCGCCGTACGACGGTGACCGCGGCCGGGCCGTGGACGGCTCGGGCCACCCCGACGCCCCGCAGCCCGGGCCCGGTCAGGTGCCGCCGCAGCATCCGGCGGACATGTACCTCCAGGACGCCTACGCCGAGGACCCCTACCGGGCGCAGGACCTCACCGCGCAGGACCCGGTCGGCGAGGCGCTGTACGACCGGGCGGCGCACCCGCCGCCGCCACCGGGCAGCTACGAGCCGCAGCAGCCGCTCTACGGCAGCCCGCCGCAGTCGCCGTACGCCCCCGACCCGCGCGTCTGGGCCCGGACCCCGCCGCCGGAGCCGTCGGGCACCACCCAGTACCTGCCGCACGGTGAGGACCCCCGGACCACGCAGTTCGTGGGCGTCGACGACCTCGTCAGCCACTCCGCCGAGGAGCAGCACGAGCCGGACGCCTTCGCGCACCTCTTCCGGGACCAGCAGCAGGGCGGCTACCAGGACCCCCGGCAGAGCGCCTACCAGGACCCCGCCCAGGGCTACCCCGACGCCGGTCAGAACGGCTACCGGGCCGCGGAGCAGGGCGGGCAGTACGGCGGCGGCCAGGCCGCCGCCGGTCCGTACGGCTACCAGGCGCCGCAGCAGACGAACGGGTACGCGCAGGCGCAGACCCCGCCGGTCCCCGGCCCCGCGCCGGTCGCCGGGCAGGTCCCGCTCACCGGTCAGGACCCGATGGGGCCGTACGCCCCCGCCCCCGTCGGCGGCCAGGCCGCTGCGCCGGCCGCCACCATGGAGGCCGCCCCGGCCCCGGTGGCCGCCCCGGCGAAGAAGGGCGGGAAGGCCGGGAACCTGCTCAAGTCGAGCGCCGTGATGGCGGCGGGCACGCTGGTCTCACGGCTCACCGGTTTCATCCGCTCCGCGATGATCGTCTCCGCGCTGGGCGTCGGCGTGCTCGGCGACACCTTCCAGGTCGCCTACCAGCTGCCGACGATGATCTACATCCTGACCGTCGGCGGCGGCCTCAACTCGGTCTTCGTGCCGCAGCTCGTGCGGACCATGAAGGAGGACGAGGACGGCGGCGAGGCGTACGCCAACCGGCTGCTGACGCTGGTCATGGTGGCGCTGGGGGCCCTGACCGTGCTCGCGGTGGTCGCCGCGCCGCTGCTGATCCGCCTGCTGTCGCCGTCGGTGGCGGCCGACCCGGCCGCCGACCAGGTCGGCATCACCTTCGTCCGCTACTTCGTGCCCACGATCTTCTTCATGGGCATCCACGTGGTGATGGGGCAGGTCCTCAACGCGCGCGGCAAGTTCGGCGCGATGATGTGGACGCCGGTCCTGAACAACATCGTCATCATCGTCACCCTCTCCACGTTCATCTGGGTGTACGGCACGGCCGCCCACTCCGGTATGAAGGTCGCCAACATCCCGGCGGACGGCCAGCGCCTGCTGGGCGTCGGCATCCTGCTGGGCCTCGTCGTCCAGGCCCTCGCGATGCTGCCCTACCTGCGCGAGACCGGTTTCCGGCTGCGGCCGCGCTTCGACTGGCGCGGGCACGGCCTCGGCAAGGCCGCCACGCTCGCCAAGTGGACCGTCCTGTTCGTGCTCGCCAACCAGGCGGGCGCGATCATCGTCACGCGGCTGTCCACCGCGGCCGGCAAGGACTCGCCCGCGGACGGCACCGGTTTCGCCGCCTACGCCAACGCCCAGCTGATCTGGGGTCTGCCCCAGGCCATCATCACCGTCTCCCTGATGGCCGCCCTGCTGCCGCGGATCTCCCGCTCGGCCCACGAGGGCGACGCCGGGGCCGTCCGCGACGACATCTCGCAGGGCCTGCGCACCACGGCCGTGGCCATCGTGCCGATCGCCTTCGGCTTCGTCTCGCTCGGCATCCCGATGTGCACGCTGATCTTCGGCTCCTCGGGCACCGGCGAGGCCACCAACATGGGCTTCATGCTGATGGCCTTCGGCCTCGGTCTGATCCCCTACTCGGTGCAGTACGTCGTCCTGCGCGCCTTCTACGCCTACGAGGACACCCGCACCCCCTTCTACAACACGGTCATCGTGGCCGCCGTCAACGCGAGCGCCTCGGCCCTGTGCTACTTCCTGCTCCCGGCCCGCTGGTCGGTGATCGGCATGTCCGCCGCGTACGGCCTCGCCTACGCGATCGGCGTGGGCGTCGCCTGGAACCGGCTGCGCAAGCGGCTCGGCGGCGACCTCGACGGCTCCCGGGTGCTGCGCACGTACGCCAGGCTGTGCATCGCCTCCGTACCGGCGGCGCTGCTCAGCGGCGCGGCCTGCTACGGCATCGGCCGCACCCTGGGCCAGGGGGTCGTCGGCTCGTTCGCGGCGCTGGTGGCCGGCGGGGCCCTGCTGCTGGGCGTCTTCTTCGTCGCCGCCCGCCGGATGCGCATCGAGGAACTCAACTCGCTCGTGGGCATGGTCCGCGGACGGTTGGGACGCTGAGGCAGGGTAGGCGCACAACCATCGTCCGAGGCCGCGTGTCGTGCATAGCGCCGGACTGTGGGCACAATGGGGCTCGGCGTCGGACAGCGCGCGATGGATGGGGAGGCAGGAGCGACGGTGGCGGAACGGAGCACGGCTGCCGTCGACGTGGCAGACACCAGCGGTGACGAACCGCTGACCGCCGAGGCGGACCAGTCCACGGCCGACGGGGTGGCCCAGAAGCGGGAGCGGGACACGGACATCGACGAGGTACAGGGGAGCGGCGGGACCGCGGGTCCCGGGAAGAAAGCCTCGACGCCTGAACTGCACAGCGGCCACAAGCTGGCCAGACGCTACCGCCTGGAGGAGTGCGTCACCCGTCTGGACGGGTTCAGCAGTTGGCGGGCGGTGGACGAGAAGCTCCGCCGTGCCGTCGGTGTGCACGTCCTGCCCGCGGACCACGCGCGTTCCCGTTCGGTGCTGGCCGCGGCCCGCTCCTCCGCCCTGCTGGGCGACCCCCGCTTCGTCCAGGTCCTCGACGCCGTCGACGAGAACGACCTCGTCTACGTCGTCCACGAATGGCTCCCGGACGCCACCGAGCTGACCACGCTGCTGTCGGCCGGGCCGCTGGAGCCGCACGACGCCTACCAGTTGGTCAGCCAGACCGCCTCCGCGATGGCCGCCGCACACCGCGAGGGCCTCGCCCATCTGCGGCTCAACCCCAACGCCGTGCTGCGCACCTCCACCGGGCAGTGGCGCATCCGCGGCCTGGCCGTGAACGCCGCGCTGCGCGGCGCCGGCTCCGACACCCCGCAGCGCACCGACACCGAGGCGATCGGTGCCCTGCTGTACGCGGCGCTCACCCAGCGCTGGCCGTACGAGAGCGACGCCTACGGCCTGTCCGGCCTGCCCAAGGACCTCGGTCTCATCCCTCCCGACCAGGTGCGCGCCGGCGTCCACCGCGGCCTGTCCGAACTGGCCATGCGCGCCCTCGCCAACGACGGCGCCACCGCCTCCCGCCACGAGTCCCCGTGCACCACGCCGGAGGAACTGGTGAAGGCGATCGGCGAGATGCCCCGGATCCGCCCGCCGGAGGCCGCGTTCACCGCGCCGCCGGAGTATCAGGGCACGACGTACCAGCAGGGCAGCTACGGCCGCCCGGCGGCGCGCCCCGGCGTCACCCAGCCGGTCGTGGCGCCGCCGCCCCCGCTGCAGAGCCGCACCGGCAAGGCCCTCAAATGGGCCGTCTCGGCGCTGCTCATCGCCGCCCTGGGCCTGGGCAGCTGGCAGCTCGCGGACGCCCTGATGGACCGCGGCGGCAAGTCCACCAAGAACTCCCAGACCCAGACGCAGGACAGCAGCGACAAGAACGACACACAGCCCAAGCCGGTCAAACCGCTGCCGATCCAGGGCGCCCAGGAGTTCGTCGCCAAGGGCGACTTCCAGCACCCCGGTGACGTCGCCAAGACATACGACGGCAACCCGTCGACGTCCTGGCGCACCTCCACGTTCCTGGACGGGCCGCCCCTCGCGCCGCTCAAGCCCGGTGTCGGGATCGTCTACGACCTCGGCTCGGCGCAGCAGCTGAGCACGGCGTCCATAGGGCTCCAGTACGGCGGCGACCACACCACGGTCCAGTTGTACGCGGCCGACTCCCTGTCACCGTCACCGGCGTCGCTGGACTCGATGCGCAGGATCGGTGAGGTGCGGACCAGCGGGACCACCGCCACGGTGAAGGTCTCCAAGCCGGTCAAGAGCCGGTACGTCCTCGTGTGGCTCACCGCGCTGCCCTACTCGGGCTCCGACCCCAGCTCCTACGCCGGTGCCGGGTACAAGCAGGCCATCACCGAAGTGAAGTTCACGGGCTGAGGCCGCCGGACGGGGAGGGGGGTCCGATGGCGGACGACACCGGCTACGGCGACGCGAGCGACCAGGACCTTCTGGGCCGCCATGTCGCCGGTGACCCCGACGCCTTCGGGGAGCTGGTACGCCGCCACCGCGACCGGCTCTGGGCGGTCGCCCTGCGCACGCTGGGCGACCGCGAGGAGGCCGCCGACGCCGTGCAGGACGCGTTCGTCTCCGCCTACCGCGCCGCCCACACCTTCCGCGGCCAGTCGGCCGTCACGACCTGGCTGCACCGGATCACCGTGAACGCCTGCCTGGACCGGGTCCGCAAGGCGGCCACCCGCAGGACGTCGCCGGTGGACGACACCGAGCGCCTGGAGCAGCTGCTGGAGCCGCACGAGTCGGCCGCGGCGCCCGCCGAGCGCAACGACGTGCAGCGACAGCTCGTCGAGGCGCTCGGCACCCTCCCGCCCGACCAGCGGGCCGCCCTGGTGCTCGTGGACATGCAGGGCTATCCCGTCGCGGAGGCCGCCCGGGTCCTCGACGTGCCGACCGGGACGGTGAAGAGCCGCTGCGCGCGGGGCAGGGCCAGACTCCTGCCGCTCCTCGCCCATCTGCGGCCGGCCGGCTCCGGCGGCGGAAAAGATCCGGGCGCGGGACGGAACCGGCCGCAGGGGGCATCCGTCCCACCGGCAGCGGACCCGCCGGACAAGGGTGCGCGCAGGACGGGACCAGATGATTCGGCCGCGGTGAAGGGCGGAGGTGGGCGAGCGTGACATCCACGACGGATACGGCCGGGCACCCGGACGTCACGGAGATCTCCGACCTCACCGAGGGCCTGCTCACTCCCGCCAGGGCCGAGGAACTGCACCGGCACCTGGCGGTGTGCGCGGCCTGCGCCGAGGTACACGCCTCGCTGGAGGAGATCCGCGGCCTGCTCGGCGCACTGCCGCAGCCGCAGGCGATGCCCGACGATGTCGCCGCCCGCATCGACGCGGCGCTCGCCGCCGAGAGTGACGGCTCCGGCGACGGCACGGGTGTTTCACGTGAAACAGCGGCCGCGGACCGCCCGGCGGGCCGCCCCCGCACCTCCGCCACCGGACCGGGCCGCAAGCCCCGCGCCCGCCGAGGACGCCGCAGGATCGCCGTGCTGGGCACCGCCTTCACCGTCGCCGCCCTCGGTGTCGCCGCCGTGGTACTGGCGGCCCTGCCCGGCAGCGAGAAGCCCGGCACGGCGGTGCAGGGGCAGTCCACCGCACCCCCGGGCACCCTCGCGGAGGGCACACTGGCCGGCCAGGTCGCACACCTCCTCGGGCAGGGCCAGGCGCCGCGGAACACTCCCCGCTCGCCGCACAGCCTCGGTGCGGACACCGGAGCCGGCACCGACCGGCCGAATGTCCTGAAGACCGCTCCCACCGCCCCGGTGCCGGCCTGTGTCCGCCAGGGCATCCACCGCCCCGACCCTCCGCTCGCCGCCGAGCCGGGCACCTACGCGGGCAAGGACGCCTATCTCGTGGTGCTGCCCGACACCTCCGGTGACAGCACCCGGGTCACGGCCTATGTCGTCGACGCCGCCTGCGAGCACCACCCCTCGGTCACGGCCGAGGTACTGCTGTCGCACTCCTACCCGCGCCCCTGATCACCGGGCGCCGCCGTGTGCCCGGCTCCATCGGGAATGCGCGCCCCGTAGGATCCGTTGGGTGGGGTGAGAGCGGTGAGCGAGGCTCCACCGGCCGTAGAACGCAGTCCAGAGACGAGGAACCCAGCCGTGAGCGACGTCCGTAACGTGATCATCATCGGCTCCGGGCCCGCCGGCTACACGGCGGCGCTCTACACCGCGCGCGCGTCGCTGAAGCCGCTGGTGTTCGAGGGCGCCGTCACCGCGGGCGGTGCGCTGATGAACACCACCGAGGTGGAGAACTTCCCGGGCTTCCGCGACGGCATCATGGGTCCCGACCTCATGGACAACATGCGCGCCCAGGCCGAGCGTTTCGGCGCCGAGCTGGTGCCGGACGACATCGTCTCCGTGGACCTCGCGGGCGAGATCAAGACCGTCACGGACACCACGGGCACGGTGCACCGCGCCAGGGCCGTCATCGTCACCACCGGCTCGCAGCACCGCAAGCTCGGCCTGCCGAACGAGGACGCCCTCTCCGGCCGGGGCGTCTCCTGGTGCGCCACCTGTGACGGCTTCTTCTTCCGGGACCAGGACATCGCCGTGATCGGCGGCGGCGACACCGCGATGGAGGAGGCCACCTTCCTCTCCCGGTTCGCCAAGTCCGTGACGATCGTCCACCGCCGCGACACCCTGCGCGCCTCCAAGGCGATGCAGGAACGCGCCTTCGCCGACCCGAAGATCAAGTTCGTCTGGGACAGCGAGATCGCCGAGGTCCAGGGCGAGCAGAAGCTCTCCGGCCTGAAGCTGCGCAACGTCAAGACCGGAGAACTCTCGGACCTGCCGGTGACCGGCCTGTTCATCGCGATCGGGCACGACCCGCGGACCGAGCTGTTCAAGGGCCAGCTGGACCTGGACGAAGAGGGTTACCTCAAGGTCGACGCGCCGTCCACCCGCACCAACCTCACCGGTGTCTTCGGCGCCGGTGACGTGGTCGACCACACCTACCGCCAGGCCATCACCGCGGCCGGCACCGGCTGCTCCGCGGCTCTGGACGCCGAGCGCTTCCTCGCCGCTCTGGCGGACGGCGAGCAGAAGGCCGAGCCCGAGAAGACCACCGTCTGATCTCCCCACCACCCCACCGCAGAACCAGCTAAGGAGCCCGCCGTGGCAGGCACCCTGAAGAACGTGACCGACTCCTCCTTCGAAGAGGACGTCCTCAAGAGCGACAAGCCCGTCCTGGTGGACTTCTGGGCCGCCTGGTGCGGTCCCTGCCGCCAGATCGCCCCGTCCCTGGAGGCGATCGCCGCAGAGCACGGCGACAAGATCGAGGTCGTCAAGCTCAACATCGACGAGAATCCGGACACGGCCGCCAAGTACGGCGTCATGTCGATCCCGACGCTGAACGTCTACCAGAACGGCGAGGTCGCCAAGACCATCGTCGGCGCCAAGCCGAAGGCCGCGATCGTCCGCGACCTGGAGGACTTCATCGCCGAGTGACGTGAGCGGCCGCCGCACGAACGGCGCATGTTTCACGTGAAACACGAAGGGGCCGGCCCCGAGGGGCCGGCCCCTTTCGCTTGCCGCGGCACTCACAGCGGCCGCAGCACGGGTTCCTTCTGCACCGCGCCCAGCAGCCGGTCGAGCGCCATCTCCACGTCTTCCTTCCAGGACAGGGTCGAGCGCAGCTCCAACCGCAGCCGGGGATGAGCCGGGTGAGAGCGGACCGTCTTGAAGCCCACCGCCAGCAGATGGTCGGCCGGCAGCACACAGGCGGGTTCCTTCCAGCGGGCGTCACCGAACGCCTCGATGGCCTTGAAGCCGCGCCGCAGCAGATCCTTGGCGACCGTCTGGACCAGCATCCGGCCCAGGCCCTGCCCCTGGTAGCCCGGCATGACGAAGCCGGTCAGCAGCTGCACGGCGTCGGGGGAGACGGGGCTCGTGGGGAACGCCGCGGAGCGCGGCACATAGGCCGGGGGCGCGTAGAGCACGAACCCCACCGGTACGTCGTCGACATAGGCGACGCGGCCGCAGGACCCCCAGTCCAGCAGCACGGCGGAGATCCACGCCTCCTTCTCCCCGGCGGCCGTGCCGCCCCGCACCGCGGCCTCACCGCTGACGGGGTCCAACTCCCAGAAGACACAGGCACGGCAGCGCGTGGGGAGGTCCTGAAGGTTGTCCAGCGTGAGCGGCAGGAGCCTACGGCCCATGGAGGCTGATCCTCGCTTCCTTCGCCCGCTGTGTCACCAGCGGCCCTCGGTCGATGAGGTGGTGCCGGGTGGACGTGTCGTCCCGATCGCATCGTATCCACGATGGGTTTCCCTCGGCACCGGCCCAAAGCAAAGGGCGGGCCGTGATCCGCTGTACCGGATCACGGCCCGCCCGCGCCGGACTCGCGGCCCGGTGCCTGACGGGAGACGTCAGCCGTCCGTCTCCTCGTCCCCGTCCTCCTGAAGACCGCCCTGGAGGGCCAGCCGCTCACCCGGGGCGAGCGAGCCGAGGATGCGTTCGAGGTCCACCGGCGAGGCGAACTCGACCGTGATCTTGCCCTTCTTCTGGCCCAGCTCCACCTTCACCCGCGTCTCGAAGCGGTCCGAGAGCCGGGTCGCCAGCTCGTTCAGCGCCGGGGAGAGCACGGAACCGGCCCGCGGCCCCTTGGCGCGCTGTGCCTTCTGGGGACGCGAGCCCATCAGGTGCACGATCTCCTCGACGGACCGCACCGACAGGCCTTCCCGCACGATCCGCAGGGCGAGCCGGTCCTGCTCCTCGGAGTCCTCGATCGGCAGCAGTGCCCGGGCGTGCCCCGCGGACAGCACGCCGGCCGCCACCCGGAGCTGCACCGCCGGTGAGAGCTTCAGCAGCCGCAGGGTGTTGGAGATCTGCGGACGGGAGCGCCCGATGCGCTCGGCCAGCTGATCGTGCGTGCAGTTGAAGTCCTTCAGCAACTGGTCGTAGGCGCGTGCCTCTTCCACCGGGTTCAGCTCGGCCCGGTGCAGGTTCTCCAGCAGCGCGTCCAGCAGGAGCTTCTCGTCGTCCGTGGTCCGTACGATCGCCGGGATCTTCTCGAACTCCGCCTCACGGCAGGCCCGCCAGCGCCGCTCGCCCATGATGAGCTCGTAGCGCTCGGGGCCGAGCTGCCGTACGACGACCGGCTGGAGGAGCCCGACCTCCTTGACGGAGGTGACGAGTTCGGCCAGCGCGTCCGTGTCGAAGTACTCGCGGGGCTGGCGCGGGTTCGGCGTGATGAAGTCGAGGGGGATCTCCGCGAAGTGGGCGCCGATCGGCGGCGGTGGCGTTTCGTCGGCGCCGTTCACCGCCGGGCCCTCTGTTTCACGTGAAACAGGGGGCAGGTGCGCCGCCTTCGCCGCGGCCATTCCCCGCTCGGGCGTCAGCACCGGCACCGCGGCCGGTGACGTGGACGCGGGGCCTCCCGCCAGACCGGTGCCCGGCGTCTGCTCCGTCGAGGCGGCAGGGATCAGTGCGGCGAGACCGCGGCCCAGTCCCACCCTCCGTCGCTCGCTCACTGCATCCCCTCCACCATGCTCGGATCGTTCTGTGCGCCGGCGTGGGCGTGTGCGGCGTCGTAGCTGACGCCGGCACCCTTGAGCGCGATTTCCCGTGCCGCCTCGAAGTAGGAGAGGGCACCGCTGGACCCTGGATCGTAGGTCAGCACCGTCTGCCCGTAGCTGGGAGCCTCGGAGATACGGACGGAGCGGGGGATACTCGTCCGCAGCACCTCGTCGCCGAAGTGGCTGCGCACCTCCTCCGCGACCTGCGACGCCAGTCGGGTCCGGCCGTCGTACATGGTGAGCAGGATGGTCGACACATGCAGGGTCGGGTTCAGGTGTCCGCGTACCAGGTCCACGTTGCGCAGCAGCTGGCCCAGGCCCTCCAGCGCGTAGTACTCGCACTGGATCGGGATGAGGACTTCCTGACCGGCGACGAGCGCGTTGACCGTCAGCAGGCCGAGCGAGGGCGGGCAGTCGATGAGGACGTAGTCCAGCGGCTGCTCGTACGCCTGGATGGCCCGCTGCAACCGGCTCTCCCGGGCCACCAGGGACACCAGCTCGATCTCCGCACCGGCGAGATCGATCGTGGCGGGGGCGCAGAAGAGACCCTCGACGTCGGGTACCGGCTGGACCACCTCGGCCAGCGGCTTGCCCTCCACCAGCACGTCGTAGATGGACGGGACTTCGGCGTGGTGGTCGATGCCCAGCGCGGTGGAGGCGTTGCCCTGCGGGTCGAGGTCGACCACCAGGACGCGACTGCCGTGCAGAGCCAGCGAAGCGGCGAGGTTGACGGTCGTCGTCGTCTTGCCGACGCCGCCCTTCTGGTTGGCCACCACGATGAGGCGGGTCTGCTCCGGCCGTGGCAGCCCGTCGCCGGCGCGGCCCAGAGCCTCGACCGCCAGCTGGGCGGCACGTCCGATGGGAGTGTCGTCCATCGGGGGCGGTGTTTCACGTGAAACATTCTCCCCCGTCGATTCGGTACGGGGGCCGGGGACCGGATCGGTCATCGGTCCCGCGAGGTCGGCGTCGGACCGCAAGGATTCACTCTCCTCGACTTCAGGCTCGCAATGAACAGAGCCTCCCATGCCATCGGGGTCATGAACCAGTGAGGTCCGGCGTTCTGTGGAGAAATCCACCTCTGTGGACAACTCTGTTCCCGCTACGGGTGAACCCGGGGACTTTCGGTCGCGGGGCGGGACCCCGGCGCGGCCGCGGTTGATGATGCCGTGCAGCAGTGAGCGACGTTTCACGTGAAACACGATGCACAGCAGCCGTGGCCGATCAGCCGCGACACTCCGTCATACGGAGTCAGGGCAGCTTGTGTGGAGTACGGCCGGTGGCCGGGCCGCCGGTACAGCGGTCGCCGTGCCGACGGCCCGGGGAGGCTCAGCGACGCCGCCGCGTCCGTCCCGTCCGGGCCGCCTTGGCGCGCTTCGCCGCGAAGCGCACACCGCCCGGGCTCTCCCCGACCTCGACCCGCACCACGGTGGAGAGCGGGTCCACGACACCTTCACCCACCTGGAGGACGGAGGTCTCCACCGCGCCGAGCCTGCTCAGGGCGGCCGCCGCGCTCTTCAGCTCCTCCTCGGCCGTGTCCCCCTTGAGCGCGAGCATCTCGCCGTAGGGACGCAGCAGCGGGACGCCCCAGGTGGCCAGCCGGTCCAGCGGGGCCACCGCCCGGGCGGTCACCACGTGCACCGGCGGCAGCTTGCCCATGACCTCCTCGGCGCGGCCGCGCACGACGGTCACATGATCGAGCCCCAGCAGCTCGACCACCTCGGTGAGGAAGTTGGTGCGGCGCAGCAGCGGCTCCAGCAGGGTGATCTTGATGTCCTCGCGCACCAGCGCCAGCGGGATCCCCGGCAGGCCGGCACCGGAGCCGACGTCGCACACCGTCACCCCCTCGGGGACGACCTCGGAGAGCACCGCGCAGTTCAGCAGGTGCCGCTCCCACAGCCGGGGTACTTCGCGCGGGCCGATGAGCCCGCGCTGCACCCCTGCCTCGGCCAGCAGCTCGGCGTACCGGACCGCATCCGCGAAGCGATCACCGAATACCTCACGTGCCTGCTCGGGCGCAGGGGGGAGTTCCGCTGCCTCCGTCACGGGGGGACCGTCCTTCCGTACCGCATCAGCGCACTCGGCGCCGACCACCAGAACTACCAGGCTGACAAAGTTCGGCCCCGTCTGCGCTACAGACGGGGCCGGTGGAACGTGGGACCGCTCAGGCGGGCAGCACGACGACGAAGCGCTGCGGCTCCTCGCCCTCGGACTCGCTGCGCAGGCCCGCGGCCTTGACCGCGTCGTGCACCACCTTGCGCTCGAACGGGCTCATCGGCTTGAGCTTCACCGGCTCGCCGGTGCTCCGGGCCTCGGCCGCGGCCTTCGCGCCCAGCTCGGACAGCTCGGTCCGCTTCTTGGCACGGTAGCCCCCGATGTCCAGCATCAGGCGGCTGCGGTCACCGGTCTCGCGGTGCACGGCCAGACGCGTCAGCTCCTGCAGCGCCTCCAGCACCTCGCCGTCGCGCCCGACCAGCTTCTGCAGGTCCCGGCCGCCGGCGTCGCTGATGATCGAGACCGCGGCGCGGTCCGCCTCGACGTCCATGTCGATGTCGCCGTCGAGATCGGCGATGTCCAGCAGACCTTCGAGGTAGTCCGCCGCGATCTCGCCCTCCTGCTCCAGGCGGGACAGGGCGTCTGCGCCTTCGGCAGCGGCGGAGGTGGTGCCTTCCGTCACGGGATGGGCTCCTTCTTACTTCTTGGACGGGGACTTGGGCCGCTGCGGGCCCTTGCGCTGGCCGGACTGGGCCTTGCTGCGCGTGCCGTTCCCGGTCTTGGGGGCGGGCTTCTCGGCAGCGGCGGCCGGCGTGTCCTGCGGCTCGTCGGACTTGGTCAGCGAGGTGACCGGCTCGTCGTCGTCCTCGGCCCCGGCCGCCTTCGGGCCGCCCGACTGGCGCTGGGACTTGGACTGCCGCTTGGGCTGCTGGCGCCTGGGCGCGGCCACGGTGGTGGTCGTGCCGTCCTCGGACTGCACGACGGCCGCGCTCTCGCCCTTCACCACGGTGCCGTCCGGCTGGGCGCTCAGACCGGCCTTGCCGAGGCCGTTGATGAACTTGCGCTCGAACTCGTTGCGCTCGCGGCCCTTGGCGACGATCGCCTTGACGATGGCCTTCTCGCCCCGGCTGCGGGTCCTGCCGTGGTGCGTGACGTGCTTGAGCAGCCGCTCCAGGTAGGAGGCCTGGGCCTTGGACCCCGGGGTCGGGTTGTTGCGGATCACGTACATCTGCTGGCCCATGGTCCACACGTTGGTGGTCAGCCAGTAGACGAGGACACCGACCGGGAAGCGGATACCGAAGAAGGCGAACATGATCGGGAAGACGTACATCAGCATCTTCTGCTGCTGCATGAAGGGCGTCTTCACCGTGGTGTCGACGTTCTTCGTCATCAGCTGGCGCTGCGTGTAGAACTGCGACCCCGACATCAGCACGATCATGACGGCGGTGACGACCCGGACGTCGGTCAGCGAGGCACCGAGCTTCTGCACGGTGTCGGCGCCGTCCAGGAACTTCGCGGCCAGCGGGGCCCCGAAGATGTGCGCGTGCCGGGCGCTGGCCAGCAGCGAGTCGTTGATGTACCCGATCTTGGTGCCCGAGGCGATGCCGTTGAGCACGTGGTACAGGGCGAAGAAGAACGGGGACTGCGCCAGGATGGGAAGGCACGAGGAGAGCGGGTTGGTGCCCGCCTCCTTGTACAGCTTCATCATCTCTTCGGACTGACGCTGCTTGTCGTTCTTGTAGCGCTCCTGGATCTTCTTCATCTCGGGCTGGAGCGTCTGCATGGCCCGGGTCGCCTTGATCTGCTTCACGAAGAGCGGGATCAGGCAGATGCGGATCAGTACCACCAGGGACACGATGGACAGGCCCCAGGCCCACCCGGTGTCAGGCCCGAAGATCGCTCCGTACACCTTGTGGAACTGGACGATGACCCAGGAGACGGGCCAGGTGATGAAACTGAAGAGGCTGGCAATCGTGTCCACTAATCATGCTCCTTGGGCATGGGACGAGGTCTCTGCGACCGGTCCCGGCGGACGGTGTCCGTCGGGGGCCGGTTCAGCGGCGGAGGGCCCGCCCCTGCGCGCGCGCCATGCGTCACGCAGCATTTCGTGCCACCGCGGGCGCTTGCGCGGCGGGACATGGTCCACGCCGCCCAGCGACCACGGATTGCACCGCAGGATGCGCCAGGCGGTGAGCGCCGTGCCCTTGATCGCACCGTGCCGGTCGATGGCCGTGTAGCCGTAGTGGGAACACGACGGGTAGTACTTGCACACCGGCCCGAGCAACGGGCTGATGGTCCACTGGTACAGCTTGATGAGTGCCAGCAGCGGGTACTTCATCGCGCGCCCCCTCCCAGCAGTCGTTGAAGGGCGGCATCCAGGTCTCGGGCCAGCTGTGCGTGGTCGGCGTCGCCCGCACCGGGCAGCGCTCGTACGACTACCAGGCTACCGGGGGGCAGCAGGGCGACCCGGTCACGCATCAGATGGCGAAGCCTGCGCTTCACCGCGTTGCGGACGACCGCGCCACCCACTGCCTTGCTGACGACGAAACCCGCACGCGTCGGGGGAGCGCTCTCCCCAGGCGCGTGCGGGTCCGTGGCACCGCTACGAAGATGGACGACGAGAAGCGGGCGTCCGGCCCGGCGCCCTCGTCGTACCGCGGTCGCGAAGTCCTCGCGCCGCCTCAGCCGGTTCTCGGTGGGCAGCACGACGTCATGACCTGACCGGGATCAGGCGGACAGACGGGCGCGACCCTTGCTACGGCGGGACGCGAGAATCGCGCGGCCGGCACGGGTGCGCATACGCAGCCGGAAGCCGTGGGTCTTCGCGCGACGACGGTTGTTCGGCTGGAAGGTGCGCTTGCTCACTCGGGGGCTCCAGAAAGAATCGGTGGTTGCGGGGTGCCGTCCTGGCTGTCACCGTGCGCCCACGAGTAGCTCGCAGGTAACGCGCGTGTGCACCGCTTGACCGATCACCTTGACGCGATCTGTGCCCTTCGGAGGCAGGCGGCAGCAGCCATCGACAACTCGACCTGGCTACGGTACGCGCGGCTACGCCATCCGGTCAAACCGCGAGGCGTCGGGCGTCGCTGTCCACAGCCTGGGGACAACAACTTGAACGGTACCCGCCGCGCTGACTACCGTGGGCGGACTCCCATTCGTTCCCTTGTCCCCCGTTTACATCCCGCCCCGTCCCGAACCACACGTTCGTGGGACCCCGTGAGAGAGCGTGCCCTGTGGCTGACGTACCTGCCGATCTTGCCGCAGTGTGGCCACGCGTACTGGAGCAGCTCCTCGGGGAGGGCCGCGGACAGGATGTCGAGACGAAGGACGAGCGCTGGATCCGGCGCTGCCAGCCGCTCGCGCTGGTCGCCGACACCGCCCTGCTCGCGGTGCCCAACGAGTTCGCGAAGAACGTGCTGGAGGGGCGCCTGGCCCCGGTGGTCAGCGAGACGCTGAGCCGCGAGTGCGGCCGCCCGATCCGCATCGCGATCACCGTGGACAGCTCGGTCGGCGAGACCCACCAGGCCCCCGCGCCCGCCCCGGGCCCGCGCTACGAGGAGCAGGAACTGCCCGGCGGCCAGGGCGGCTACGAGGGGTACGGCAGGCACCGGGCCGAGCCGCACCGCCCCGAGCGGCCCGGCCGCGGCGAGCAGCACCCGGGCGGCTCCGGCGACCAGCTGCCGCCCTCGCGCACCGGCCCGCAGCCGGCCGACGGCGGTGACCAGCTGCCGACCGCGCGCCCCGCCTATCCCGCGGAGTACGGCGACTACCAGCGCCCCGAGCCCGGCGCCTGGCCGCGGCCCGGCCAGGACGACTACGGCTGGCAGCAGCAGCGGCTCGGCTTCCCCGAGCGCGACCCGTACGCGACGCCCGCCCAGGAGCCGTACGGCCCGCGCGACGGCTACGGCCAGCAGGACGGCGGCTACGGCGCGCAGGACGGCTACGGCCAGCAGGACGAGTACGGCGCGAAGGACACCTACGGGAACGCCAAGGACACCTACGGGGCCGCGAAAGACACGTACGGCGGCGCGAAGGACACGTACGGGAACGCGCAGGACACGTACGGCAGTGCGAAGGACGCCTACTCGCCGCCCCAGGACTACCGTCAGCGGCCGCCGGAGCGCCCGCCGTACGGCCAGCCGCGCCCCGACTACGACGCCCCGCGCCCGGACTACGACCAGCGCGACTACGAGCAGCGCGACCCCGGCCGCCGGGAGCGGCCCGAGCCGCCGTCCGGTTCCGGGCACGGGCACCGCGGCGGAGGTCCCGGGCCGTCGTCCGGGCAGTCCGCGCCGGCGCCCGGCCCGGGCGAGCCGACCGCGCGGCTGAACCCGAAGTACCTCTTCGACACCTTCGTCATCGGCGCCTCCAACCGCTTCGCGCACGCGGCCGCGGTCGCCGTCGCCGAGGCACCGGCCAAGGCGTACAACCCGCTGTTCATCTACGGCGAGTCGGGCCTCGGCAAGACGCACCTGCTGCACGCCATCGGGCACTACGCGCGCAGCCTGTACCCGGGCACCCGGGTGCGGTACGTCAGCTCGGAGGAGTTCACCAACGAGTTCATCAACTCCATCCGCGACGGCAAGGGCGACAGCTTCCGCAAGCGCTACCGCGAGATGGACATCCTGCTCGTCGACGACATCCAGTTCCTGGCGGACAAGGAGTCGACGCAGGAGGAGTTCTTCCACACCTTCAACACGCTGCACAACGCCAACAAGCAGATCGTGCTCTCCTCCGACCGGCCGCCCAAGCAGCTGGTGACCCTGGAGGACCGGCTGCGCAACCGCTTCGAGTGGGGACTGATCACCGACGTCCAGCCGCCGGAGCTGGAGACGCGGATCGCGATCCTGCGCAAGAAGGCGGTGCAGGAGCAGCTCAACGCCCCGCCGGAGGTGCTGGAGTTCATCGCCTCACGGATCTCGCGCAACATCCGCGAGCTGGAGGGCGCGCTGATCCGGGTCACGGCGTTCGCCTCGCTCAACCGGCAGCCGGTGGACCTGGGCCTGACGGAGATCGTCCTCAAGGACCTGATCCCGGGCGGCGAGGACTCCGCCCCCGAGATCACCGCGACGGCCATCATGGCGGCCACCGCCGACTACTTCGGGCTCACCGTCGAGGACCTGTGCGGCACCTCGCGCGGGCGCGCGCTGGTCACGGCCCGGCAGATCGCCATGTACCTGTGCCGGGAGCTGACCGACCTGTCGCTGCCGAAGATCGGCGCGCAGTTCGGCGGCCGGGACCACACCACGGTCATGCACGCCGACCGCAAGATCCGCGCGCTGATGGCGGAGCGGCGCTCCATCTACAACCAGGTCACCGAGCTGACCAACCGCATCAAGAACGGCTGACGACGGCCGTACGGCAGCGCCGAGGCGCCCTCCGGAGCATCCGTTCCGGAGGGCGCCTTCGCGTTCGGCGGGGGCCTACGGGGCGGCGGCGGGCCGGGTGACCGGTCGGCGGCGGGCGCGGTGTCCGGCCGCCGGTGTTCGAATCAGGGCGAGGTTACGGCCGTCCTCCACAGATTCGCCGACTTTCTTCCGTCCACACGCTGGGGACCGGGAAGTTGTCCAGATCGCATCCACAGGCTGAGCGGTCGGTTCGCGATCTTCGCAGCTCAGCTGCCTGTGGACTCGTGGATGACGACTCTCCACAGCCTGTGGACGAAGCGGGCGTCCACAGGCTGTGCACGGAGTTGTCCACGGGCAACCCACAGGATGTGGGCCGTTGTCCCCAGCGATCGGCGGCTTCTCCACATCCTTGTCCACTGTTCGGCAACGCGACGCACCCGGTCACCGCGTCGAGTGAAAGCCGTCACACCAAGGTGCGGGATTGGGGTGTGGGAAAGCTGGGTAAATCTGGGGACGCAGCTGGGGAGAACTGCCCTCGGGCTGTGGGTGGAGTGTGCAGAACTTCTTGTTCTCCACAGAGACCCCGAGTTGTCCACTGCCTCCGCCCACAGGGCCGGTGGACAAAATTCCCGCTCTGAGCTGGGAAAACGCGGTTATCCACGGTATCCACAGCCCCTACTACTACTCCCAACCGGTAAGAGTGCGGAATCCGTTTCGAAGCGGGGCCTGTGCACAACTCGCGCTCTCGTCGCCTGCTGCCCCTCGGAGCGACTTGACCCCGACCGGCACCTACTGTCAGTGGGGTGCGTCAGACTGGTCCCCGGTGCTCCTCCCGTCACAGCGGGCGGTGCCACCGAGTCGGAGGACTCAGTAGCAACAGCAGGAGGCGGCTTACGGTGAAGATCCGGGTGGAACGCGACGTACTCGCGGAGGCAGTGGCCTGGGCGGCACGCAGCCTCCCGGCCCGTCCGCCGGCGCCTGTTCTCGCCGGCCTGCTGCTCAAGGCGGAGGACGGCCAGCTGAGCCTGTCCAGCTTCGACTACGAGGTCTCCGCGCGGGTCTCGGTGGACGCCGAGGTCGAGGAGGAGGGCACCGTCCTGGTCTCCGGCCGGCTGCTCGCCGACATCTCCCGCGCCCTGCCCAACCGCCCGGTGGAGATCTCCACAGACGGTGTACGGGCGACGGTGGTCTGCGGCTCCTCCCGCTTCACCCTCCACACCCTGCCGGTGGAGGAGTACCCGGCGCTGCCGCAGATGCCGAACGCCACGGGCACCGTCCCCGGCGAGGTCTTCGCCTCCGCCGTGCAGCAGGTGGCCATCGCCGCCGGCCGCGACGACACGCTGCCCGTCCTCACCGGTGTGCGCATCGAGATCGAGGGCGACACGGTGACGCTGGCCTCCACCGACCGCTACCGCTTCGCGGTCCGCGAGTTCCTGTGGAAGCCGGAGAACCCGGACGTCTCCGCGGTCGCCCTGGTCCCCGCCAAGACGCTCCAGGACACCGCCAAGGCGCTCACCAGCGGCGACAGCGTCATCCTGGCGCTGTCCGGCTCGGGTGCGGGCGAGGGCCTGATCGGCTTCGAGGGCGCGGGCCGGCGCACGACCACGCGCCTGCTCGAAGGCGACCTGCCGAAGTACCGCACGCTGTTCCCCACCGAGTTCAACAGCGTCGCCGTCATCGAGACCGCCCCCTTCGTGGAGGCCGTCAAGCGCGTGGCCCTGGTCGCC
Organism: Streptomyces sp. NPDC047017; assembly: GCF_040644175.1. NCBI lineage: Bacteria > Bacillati > Actinomycetota > Actinomycetes > Kitasatosporales > Streptomycetaceae > Streptomyces > Streptomyces sp. NPDC047017. Next base: position 139,875 of record NZ_JBEYVW010000023.1, read on the forward strand.
GAGCGCAACACCCCGGTGCGCCTCAGCTTCGAGCAGGGCGTGCTCATCCTGGAGGCCGGCTCCAGCGACGACGCACAGGCTGTGGAAAGGGTCGAGGCCCAGCTGGAGGGCGACGACATCTCCATCGCCTTCAACCCCACGTTCCTCCTGGACGGCCTGAGCGCCATCGACTCCCCGGTCGCCCAGCTGTCGTTCACCACGTCCACCAAGCCCGCGCTGCTCAGCGGCAAGCCCGCCCTGGACGCCGAGGCGGACGAGGCGTACAAGTACCTGATCATGCCGGTGCGGCTGAGCGGCTGAGCCCCCGTCCCGGCCGGCGGCGGGGGTGCGTATGAGCGCGTATGCCCACGGATGTGCGCAGACGTCCGGGTCTAGGCTCGGACGCGGGTACGCCTGTGCCCCGCACGCCACGTCGGACATCTAAGGAACACAACTGATGGAGCTCGGTCTCGTCGGCCTCGGCAAGATGGGCGGCAACATGCGCGAGCGCATACGCCGCGCAGGCCACACCGTCATCGGATACGACCGCGACCCGGACCTCGCGGACGTCCACAGCCTGCGGGAGCTTGTGGACAAACTGCAGGGCCCGCGCGTGGTCTGGGTGATGGTCCCGGCCGGTGCCCCCACCCAGTCCACCGTCGACGAGCTGGCCGAGCTGCTCGAACCCGGTGACGTGGTCGTGGACGGCGGCAACTCCCGCTGGACCGACGACGAGAAGCACGCCGGGCAGCTGGCCGCCAAGGGCATCGGCTTCGTCGACTGCGGTGTCTCCGGCGGTGTGTGGGGCCTCAAGAACGGCTACGCGCTGATGTACGGCGGCGACGCGGAGGACATCGCCAAGGTGCGGCCCGTCTTCGACGCCCTCAAGCCGGAGGGCGACTTCGGCTCGGTGCACGCGGGCCGGGTCGGTGCGGGCCACTTCGCGAAGATGGTCCACAACGGCATCGAGTACGCGATGATGCAGGCGTACGCCGAGGGCTGGGAGCTGCTGGAGAAGGTCGACTCCGTGGACAACGTCCGCGAGGTCTTCCGCTCCTGGCAGGAGGGCACCGTCATCCGCTCCTGGCTGCTCGACCTCGCGGTGAACGCGCTGGACGAGGACGAGCACCTGAACAAGCTGCGCGGCTACGCGGAGGACTCGGGCGAGGGCCGCTGGACCGTGGAGGCGGCCATCGACAACGCGGTGCCGCTGCCCGCGATCACCGCCTCGCTGTTCGCGCGGTTCGCCTCCCGCCAGGAGGACTCGCCGCAGATGAAGATGATCGCCGCGCTGCGCAACCAGTTCGGCGGCCACGCCGTCGAGAAGAAGTAGCCCACGCCCCCGGGTCCGAGGACCCCGGACGGTCCGCAGCAGGACGGGACCGTCCCCAGGACACCGGACCGCCCGGCGGTCCACCACGCTGGAGGAGGCCGGCGAACGACCATGCACGTCACGCATCTGTCGCTGGCCGACTTCCGCTCCTACACCCGGGCCGAGGTGCCGCTGGACCCGGGCGTCACCGCCTTCGTCGGCCCCAACGGCCAGGGCAAGACCAACCTCGTCGAGGCGATCGGCTACCTCGCCACCCTCGGCAGCCACCGGGTCGCCACGGACGCCCCCCTGGTCCGGATGGGCGCCGAGCGGGCCGTGATCCGGGCGCAGGTCCGCCAGGGCGAGCGGCAGCAGCTGGTCGAACTGGAGCTGAGCCCCGGCCGCGCCAACCGGGCCCGCATCAACCGGTCCTCGCAGGTCAGACCGCGTGACGTGCTCGGCATCGTGCGGACCGTGCTGTTCGCGCCGGAGGACCTGGCCCTGGTCAAGGGCGACCCCGGCGAGCGCCGCCGCTTCCTCGACGAGCTGATCACCGCCCGCTCGCCGCGCATGGCCGGTGTGCGCTCCGACTACGAGCGGGTCCTCAAGCAGCGCAACACACTGCTGAAGTCCGCGGCCCTCGCCCGGCGGCACGGCGGGCGTTCCATGGACCTGTCCACCCTGGACGTGTGGGACCAGCACCTCGCCCACGCCGGCGCCGAGCTGCTGGCCCGGCGCCTGGACCTGATCGCCGCGCTCCAGCCGCTGGCCGACAAGGCGTACGAGCAGCTGGCGCCCGGCGGCGGTCCGGTCGCGCTGGAGTACAAGCCGTCCGCGCCCGGCGGCGCGCACACGCGCGAGGAGCTGTTCGCGCAGCTCACGGCGGCCCTCGCGGAGGCCCGCAAGCAGGAGATCGAGCGCGGGGTCACCCTGGTCGGGCCGCACCGCGACGATCTCGTCCTCAAGCTGGGGCAGCTGCCCGCCAAGGGCTACGCCTCGCACGGCGAGTCCTGGTCGTACGCGCTGGCGCTGCGCCTGGCCTCGTACGACCTGCTGCGCGCGGAGGGCAACGAACCGGTGCTGGTCCTCGACGACGTCTTCGCCGAGCTGGACGCGCGCCGCCGGGAGCGGCTGGCCGAGCTGGTCGCGCCCGGTGAGCAGGTCCTGGTGACCGCCGCCGTCGACGACGACGTACCGCATGTGCTGGCCGGGACGCGGTTCGCCGTGGCGGGCGGAGCGGTGGAGCGGGTATGAGCGGCGAGAGCGACCCGGCGGCCAAGGCGGCGGACGCGGCGAAGGCGGCGCGGAAGTCCCCCGAGCCCTCCGGTGTCGACCTGGCGCGGGTGGCGCTGCGCGCGGCGAAGGAGGCGGCCCGCGCGCGCGGCGACGCGGCGCAGCAGAAGAAGCAGGCGCGGCGCGGCGGGCTGCGCTCCGGCGCGCGCGCCGACGGCCGCGATCCGATGGCGCTCGGCGCGGCGATCAACCGGCTGATCACCGAGCGCGGCTGGGAGACCCCGGCCGCGGTGGGCGGTGTGATGGGGCGCTGGCCGCAGATCGTCGGCGAGGACGTGGCCAAGCACTGCGTGCCGGAGCGGTACGACGAGGACGAGCGGGTACTGGCCGTGCGCTGCGACTCGACGGCCTGGGCGACCAATCTGCGGCTGCTCGCCCCGACGCTGGTGGCCCGGCTCAACGAGGACCTCGGGCACGGCGCGGTCCGGCTGATCAAGGTGCACGGTCCCGGCGGCGCCGCCCGCCGCTACGGGCCGCTGCGCGCTCCCGGCAGCACGGGACCCGGTGACACCTACGGGTGACGGACCTCCCGGCACGGTGAGTGACAGAGATCACACAGGGCGGTCAATGGAGGGCCCCGCGCGGACGTGTCGGCCCGGGGTGCGGCACACCCGCACGCTCTTGCGAATCCTGACCTGACCCGGGAGTAGCGAAGGGTTGACGGCTCGAAGCGCTGAGTGCCGCCGTGAGCCTCTTGGAGCCCCCTTCCGCATATCGGGACCCGGTCGAGGCTGGTTCAGGTCGCCACATGGGGACTCAGGTACCGGCAAACCCCCATCACTGTCGGCGCTACCGGTAGACTGGAAGACAATCCCGCCCCGCCGTGGGGACCGCCGGGAAAAGCTGAGCAACGCTGATCAAGGCCGACCAACGCAACATGCCGCAGCCGCTCCGGCAACCGCCGACGAGCCCGGCTCGTGCTGTGCCAGAAAGGGCGCTTCGTGGCCGATTCCGGCAACCCCAACGACAACATCCCGTCCACCGACACCGGCGACGGTGACCTGGCCGCCTCCTCGAACGGCGAGGTCACGGCCGTTTCGTACGACGCCAGCGCCATCACCGTGCTGGAGGGCCTGGACGCGGTCCGCAAGCGCCCCGGCATGTACATCGGTTCCACCGGTGAGCGCGGCCTCCACCACCTCGTGTACGAGGTGGTGGACAACTCCGTCGACGAGGCGCTCGCCGGGCACGCGGACACCATCGACATCACGATCCTGGCCGACGGCGGCGTCCGTGTCGTCGACAACGGCCGCGGCATCCCGGTCGGCATCGTCCCCTCCGAGGGCAAGCCGGCCCTGGAGGTCGTGCTCACCGTGCTGCACGCGGGCGGCAAGTTCGGCGGCGGCGGCTACGCGGTCTCCGGTGGTCTGCACGGCGTCGGCGTCTCCGTGGTGAACGCCCTGTCCTCGAAGGTCTCCGTCGAGGTCAGGACCGACGGCCACCGCTGGACGCAGGATTACAAGATGGGCGTCCCGACAGCGCCGCTGGCCCAGCACGAGGCGATCGAGGAGACGGGCACCTCGGTCACCTTCTGGGCCGACGCGGACATCTTCGAGACCACCGAGTACTCCTTCGAGACGCTCTCGCGGCGCTTCCAGGAGATGGCGTTCCTCAACAAGGGCCTGACGATCCGGCTCACCGACGAGCGCGAGTCGGCGAAGGCCACCAGCGGTGCGGACGAGGCGGGTGCCGACCTGAAGGACGAGGTCAAGACCGTCACGTACCACTACGAGGGCGGCATCGTCGACTTCGTGAAGTACCTCAACTCCCGCAAGGGCGACGTGGTGCACCCCACCGTGATCGACCTGGAGGCCGAGGACAGGGACAAGAGCCTGTCCCTTGAGGTCGCCATGCAGTGGAACAGCGGTTACAGCGAGGGCGTGTACTCCTTCGCGAACATCATCCACACCCACGAGGGCGGCACGCACGAAGAGGGCTTCCGCGCCGCCCTCACCAGCCTGATCAACAAGTACGCGCGCGACAAGAAGCTGCTGCGCGACAAGGACGACAACCTCACGGGCGACGACATCCGCGAGGGCCTGACCGCGATCATCTCGGTCAAGCTCAGCGAGCCGCAGTTCGAGGGCCAGACGAAGACCAAGCTGGGCAACACCGAGGCGAAGACCTTCGTCCAGCGCGCCGTCTACGAACACCTGAACGACTGGCTGGACCGCAACCCGGTCGAGGCGGCGGACATCATCCGCAAGGGCATCCAGGCGGCCACCGCGCGCGTGGCGGCCCGCAAGGCCCGCGACCTCACCCGCCGCAAGGGCCTGCTGGAGTCCGCCTCGCTGCCGGGCAAGCTCTCCGACTGCCAGTCGAACGACCCCACCAAGTGCGAGATCTTCATCGTCGAGGGCGACTCCGCCGGCGGCTCGGCCAAGTCCGGCCGCAACCCGGAGTACCAGGCGATCCTCCCGATCCGCGGCAAGATCCTCAACGTCGAGAAGGCGCGGATCGACAAGATCCTCCAGAACCAGGAGATCCAGGCGCTGATCTCCGCGTTCGGCACCGGCGTGCACGAGGACTTCGACATCGAGAAGCTCCGCTATCACAAGATCATCCTGATGGCGGACGCCGACGTCGACGGCCAGCACATCAACACCCTGCTGCTGACCTTCCTGTTCCGCTTCATGCGGCCGCTGGTCGAGGCCGGGCACGTCTTCCTGTCCCGCCCCCCGCTCTACAAGATCAAGTGGGGCCGGGAGGACGTCGAGTACGCGTACTCCGACCGGGAGCGCGACGCCCTCCTGGAGCTGGGCCGCCAGCGCGGCAAGCGGGTGCGGGAGGACTCGATCCAGCGCTTCAAGGGTCTCGGCGAGATGAACGCCGAGGAGCTGCGCGTGACCACCATGGACCAGGAGCACCGCGTGCTCGGCCAGGTCACCCTCGACGACGCCGCCCAGGCCGACGACCTGTTCTCGGTCCTGATGGGCGAGGACGTCGAGGCCCGGCGCCAGTTCATCCAGCGCAATGCCAAGGACGTCCGCTTCCTCGACATCTGAGTCGGTCTCAGCTGACCGCACCAGGAAGGATCCCCACCAGCAATGGCCGACGAGAACACCCCCGTCACCCCTGAAGAGGGCGGCGACCTCGCGATGCGCGTCGAGCCCGTCGGGCTCGAGACCGAGATGCAGCGCTCGTACCTCGACTACGCGATGTCCGTCATCGTCTCGCGTGCGCTGCCCGACGTCCGGGACGGCCTCAAGCCCGTCCACCGGCGCGTGCTGTACGCCATGTACGACGGCGGCTACCGCCCCGAGCGCGGCTTCTACAAGTGCGCCCGCGTCGTCGGCGACGTCATGGGCAACTACCACCCGCACGGCGACTCCTCGATCTACGACGCGCTGGTCCGCCTGGCGCAGCCGTGGGCGATGCGGATGCCGCTGGTGGACTCCAACGGCAACTTCGGCTCGCCGGGCAACGACCCGGCGGCGGCCATGCGCTACACCGAGTGCAAGATGGCGCCGCTGTCGATGGAGATGGTCCGCGACATCGACGAGGAGACCGTCGACTTCACGGACAACTACGACGGCCGCTCCCAGGAGCCGACCGTCCTGCCCGCCCGCTTCCCGAACCTGCTGATCAACGGCTCGGCCGGCATCGCGGTCGGCATGGCGACCAACATCCCGCCGCACAACCTGCGCGAGGTCGCCGCCGGCGCCCAGTGGTGCCTGGAGAACCCGGAGGCCTCGCACGAGGAGCTGCTCGACGCGCTGATCGAGCGCATCAAGGGCCCGGACTTCCCGACCGGCGCGCTGGTCGTGGGCCGCAAGGGCATCGAGGAGGCGTACCGCACCGGCCGCGGCTCCATCACGATGCGCGCGGTGGTCGAGGTCGAGGAGATCCAGAACCGCCAGTGCCTGGTGGTCACCGAGCTGCCGTACCAGACCAACCCGGACAACCTCGCGCAGAAGATCGCCGACCTGGTGAAGGACGGCAGGATCGGCGGCATCGCGGACGTCCGCGACGAGACGTCCTCCCGCACCGGCCAGCGCCTGGTCATCGTGCTCAAGCGGGACGCGGTCGCCAAGGTCGTCCTGAACAACCTGTACAAGCACACCGACCTGCAGACCAACTTCGGCGCCAACATGCTGGCGCTGGTCGACGGGGTGCCGCGCACGCTGTCCCTGGACGCGTTCATCCGCCACTGGGTGACGCACCAGATCGAGGTCGTCGTCCGCCGGACCCGCTTCCGGCTGCGCAAGGCCGAGGAGCGCGCCCACATCCTGCGCGGCCTGCTCAAGGCCCTGGACGCCATCGACGAGGTCATCGCGCTGATCCGGCGCAGTGACACCGTCGAGATCGCCCGCGGCGGCCTGATGGAGCTGCTGGAGATCGACGAGATCCAGGCCAACGCCATCCTGGAGATGCAGCTGCGCCGGCTGGCCGCCCTGGAGCGCCAGAAGATCGTCCAGGAGCACGACGAGCTGCAGGCGAAGATCAGCGAGTACAACCAGATCCTCGCCTCCCCGGTCCGCCAGCGCGGGATCGTCAGCGAGGAGCTGGCCGCGATCGTCGAGAAGTACGGCGACGACCGCAAGACCATGCTGGTGCCCTACGACGGCGACATGTCCATCGAGGACCTGATCGCCGAGGAGGACATCGTCGTCACGGTCACCCGCGGCGGCTACATCAAGCGGACCAAGACCGACGACTACCGCGCCCAGAAGCGCGGCGGCAAGGGCGTGCGCGGCGCGAAGCTCAAGGAAGACGACATCGTCGACCACTTCTTCGTCTCCACCACGCACCACTGGCTGCTGTTCTTCACCAACAAGGGCCGCGTCTACCGCGCCAAGGCGTACGAGCTGCCGGACGCCGGCCGGGACGCGCGCGGCCAGCACGTGGCGAACCTGCTGGCCTTCCAGCCGGACGAGGCCATCGCCCAGATCCTCGCCATCCGCGACTACGAGGCCGTGCCCTACCTGGTGCTCGGCACCAAGGCCGGCCTGGTCAAGAAGACGCCGCTGAAGGATTACGATTCGCCCCGCTCCGGCGGTGTCATCGCCATCAACCTGCGCGAGCAGGAGGACGGCACCGACGACGAGCTGATCGGCGCGGAGCTGGTCTCGGCCGACGACGATCTGCTGCTGATCAGCAAGAAGGCGCAATCGATCAGGTTCACCGCCTCGGACGACACCCTGCGTCCGATGGGCCGTGCCACCTCGGGTGTGAAGGGCATGAGCTTCCGCGAGGGCGACGAACTGCTGTCGATGAATGTGGTGCGACCCGGTACGTTCGTGTTCACTGCCACCGACGGCGGGTACGCCAAGCGGACCGGCGTCGACGAGTACCGCGTCCAGGGCCGCGGCGGCCTCGGCATCAAGGCCGCCAAGATCGTGGAGGACCGCGGTTCGCTCGTGGGCGCGCTGATCGTGGAGGAGAGCGACGAGATCCTCGCCATCACGCTGTCGGGCGGAGTGATTCGCACGCGCGTCAGCGGGGTCAGGGAGACGGGCCGTGACACCATGGGCGTCCAGCTGATCAACCTGGGCAAGCGCGATGCCGTGGTCGGTATCGCACGTAACGCCGAGGCGGGGCGCGAGGCGGAGGAAGTCGACGGCGACGTGGCCGTGGACGAGATCGCCGAGGACGCCGCGACCAGCGGCACGGACGAGGGTGAGGCGCCCTCGGCCGAGTAGCACGAGGAGAGAGTCATCGTGAGCGGAGCCACGGGCGCCGGATCGGCCGGTACCTCCACTGGTACGGAAGCGGACGGCGGCGGCTGTGGCTCCGCCGCGCGTGCGAAGGACGCGCACACGACCAACCTCAACGCGGTCAAGCCGTCCCCGGCCGGATCGCACTCGCCCGACTCGCACGCACCCCAGGGGGGAACGGTGACCGACACCCGAGGCCCGCAGGCGCGGGAGCAGGCCGGCCAGCAGGGCGCGGCCTCCCCGCTGCCGGGCGAGCGCCGGTCGCAGCAGTCCGCGGGGCCGTACCATCCGCCGCAGGCGTACCCGGCGGGCTCCGCGGACCGGCAGGGCGCGGCGCGCCGGCCGCGCCCCGGCGTGCGCACCGCCCCGCGCACCCGCAAGGCCCGGCTGCGTGTCGCCAAGGCCGACCCGTGGTCGGTGATGAAGGTCAGCTTCCTGCTCTCCATCGCGCTGGGCATCTGCACCATCGTGGCGTCCGCCGTGCTGTGGATGGTCATGAACGCGATGGGCGTGTTCTCGACGGTCGGCGGGACGATCTCCGAGGCCACCGGCTCGAACGAGTCGAACGGCTTCGACCTGCAGTCCTTCCTCTCGCTGCCGCACGTCCTGATGTTCGCGGTGATCATCGCGGCGATCGACGTCGTCCTGGCGACGGCCCTGGCCACGCTCGGCGCGTTCATCTACAACCTCGCCGCGGGCTTCGTCGGCGGCATCGAGCTGACGCTGGCCGAGGACGAGTGAGCGGCTTTCCGCACCCCTCGCCCCCGCGCTGACGGGCCTCGGCCAATCGATTTTGGGACTGCCCCCGTCGTGCGCTAATCTTCAGGAGTCAGCGCGCGGGACATACACCGCAGAGCGCGGCGGGGCTATAGCTCAGTTGGTTAGAGCGCATCCCTGATAAGGATGAGGCCACAGGTTCAAATCCTGTTAGCCCCACAAGACGAGAAGTCCCCCAGTCCACTCGGACTGGGGGACTTCTCGTTGTGGGATGTGGCCCCTGAGTGGGGTATTGCGCCCTGCCAGGGCTGGACGTCGTCCCGCTGGAGGAGGGGAGAAGGCCGAGGGCCGGCCGTATCCCGGCTTCCGGGCCGAGGACCAGGCCGCCGAGGTGGCCCGCTTCGACGGCCATGGCGCTCAGCGGCGCGTCGGCATCGGCCGGGGCGGGCAGTCGTGGGTCGTGGTGGCGGCGGACCCCGGGGGCGGCGAGTGCTGTGTCCTGGGCGGGTGGCAGCGGTGAGCGCACAGGAGAGGACCCCCGGTCGGTGATCGACCGGGGGTCCTCGGCGCTTCGGTGACGCTGTACGCAGATCGCCGTTACGTCATGGGTGCGGGCGGGTGGCCCCGGCGGTGCCGGAGCGGCGCTGTCAGCGCTGCAGGGGGATGCTCGGCCGGGTCGCGGGTTCGGCGGGGGCGCAGTCCTCCGGATCGGTTTCGAGCGAAGGGGCGTCGGCGAGCGGGCGGTGGCGGCAACTGGGCGACTTGCCGTGGGCCTCGGCCCGGATCCGCTGCTTCATCGTGGGGGGCAATGACCGGGCGTGGGGCCTGGACCAGGAGTGCGTCGTCTGTGCCGGCACCCGGGCGGTGCTGCTCTTGGGCGCCGTCTCGGGCTGCGGGGCGGCCGTGGCCGCGGTGGCGGTCGTGGTGATGAGTCCGAGCGCCGTGCAGAGCGCGAGGAAGGCGGTGACGATGGCGGTCCACAGCTTCATGACCCTGTGCTGGTCCATGGCCCCTCACTTTCAGGTTGGGCGATTTGCGTACTTTGCTCATCATGTGTAGGAGCGACGCGAAGTGGTGGACCGACGCCCGTGGCGCCGCGATCTTCGGATGAACACCACTCGGATGGGTGCGTGAGGGGCGAAAAGCTCCGCAGACGGGCGGAGTGGGGGCAAATCTCACCGTGCGTACGGGTCTGATCACCCTCCGATCGGAGCGGTTCGGTCCGTTTCGACTGCGTTCCTCTACCTGACAGTTGAGGGCCGATGCAGGTCACCGATCGGTATCGGTCGGTGTGTATAGTCGGGCGCCAGAGGTCCCCTACGTCAAGGAAAGACGAGGTCGCGCGGTGAAGAAGCTTCTCCTGGTCGCACTGGCCGCCATCGGCGGGCTCCTCGTGTACCGCCAGATCCAGGCGGATCGCGCCGAGCAGGATCTGTGGACGGAGGCGACCGACTCCGTGCCCACGGGTTCGTGAGCAGAGACATCCGGTTCTGAGCAGACCCCGGCCGCCTGAGCGGTCGGGGTTTTGTGTTGCCCGGTTGCCCGGTTGCCCGGTTGCCCGGTTGCCCGGTTGCCCGGTCGGCCGGGTCCGTGGGGTCGGCGTCCCGTGTTGCGGGGGCGGGCCGGGTGCGGTAGCCGTAGGCCGGGAGGCCGTCCGCGCGGCGGATGTTCTCGGACGCGCGTACGGAATACGCGGATGGCGCAGCGCCGGGCGGGGCAGGATGGCCGTCGTCCACGGCGACGGCGGCGGTGCGGGGGTGGCGCGGGATGAGAGGGCCCACGGCGGGACGGCGGGCTCCGGCCCGAGGGCGCGCCACGAAGGCGGGCCCGGCCGCGGTGATCCGCTCGGCTGCCGTCGCCGCGGTGCTGTGCCTGGTGGCCGCCCTGCCGGCGCCGGACGCGCGCGCGGCCGGGACACCGGGGCCGTACGCCTTCGCGGACGGCGCCCGGAGCGTGGCCGGGGCGACGGCCCCCGCCGGTGCGGCGCGCCTGGAGCCGGGCCGCGCCTACCGCAGTTCCCTGCCGCACGACGGCCGGCTCTACTACCGCCTCGACCTCGACGCCGGCTCCACCGCCTACGTCTCCGCCACCGCCGTACCCGCGGCGGACAGCACGGTCTTCGCCACGGACGGCCTGCGGGTCTCGGTGCGGGACGCGCACGGCGGGTCCTGCTCCTACCAGGCCACCCGGTTCGGCACCGGCCGCAGCCCGCACCCGATCGCCGCCTGGGGCATGCGCGAGGCGTCCCCCGGCCACACCCCGTGCCAGGGAGCCGGTACGTACTACGTGCTCGTGGAGCGCATCGCCGCCACCGGCTCCTCGACGGACACCTGGCCCCTGGAACTCACCACCGCGACGGAGCCCCCGGTGCGGGCCGCCGGGGCGACGAAGGCCCCCGGGACCTGGGACTCCGCCTCGCCCGCACCGGTCACCGGCCGGGCGGCGGGCCGGGCGGGCGGCGCCGGGTTCGCCGGGGCGAGCGCCGTGGGAGAAGGGGTCTGGCAGGACCGGCTCCGGCCCGGCCGGACGCTCTTCTACCGGGTTCCGGTCGACTGGGGGCAGCAACTGAACGCCACCGCCGAACTGGACGGTACCGGTGGCGGCAGCGGCTATGTGGACGGGGCGCTGACCCTGTCGCTCTACAACCCCGTGCGCGGATACGTCGAGGAGGCGTACGCCGGTTACAGCGGCAAGCGCACGAGCGCCGCCCTCGCGCCCCTGCCACCCGTCGTCTACGCCAACCGCGCCGGCTTCGCCGACCAGGCCAAGGCCATGCGGTTCGCCGGCTCCTACTACCTCGTCGCGCACCTCGCCGAGCAGACGGCCACCGGATTCGGCGACGGGCCCTACGGCCTGACCCTGCGGGTGCGGGTGAGCGGGGCGGCGGGGGCCGGGCCGCGGTACGAGGGCGGCTCCGCACCGCCGGATCTGTTCGAGGTCACCGCCGCGGACCGGGTGGCGGCGAGTGCCCCGGGCCCCGGGCCCGCGGGTGCGGCCGGGGCGGGGGGTGCGGGGGGCGGTTCCTCGGTGATGCGGGCGCTCGCCGCGGGCGGGATCGGCACCGGGACCGCCCTGCTGATCGTCCTCGGGGCGTGGACGCTGAGCGCCCGGCGCAGGGTCCCGAGCGGGTAGGGCGGCGCTGCGGGGCCTGGCAGGGCGGCGGGCTCAGATCCTGGCCAGAGCCCAGAAACCCACCGCGTAGCAGGCCAGCGCGAGCAGGAGCAGCGGGACGACGGCCTTCGCGGGCGGACCCGCCCGGCGCGCACGCACGGCACGGTGCCGGGAGGCGGGCACCGGGGGCGGGGCGTGGGGCCGTGGGACCTCGGCGGTGTACGAGAAGGTCGGGATCTCCACCGCGGCGGACTGCGGTGGCGGGAGGTGGAAGCTGCCCGCGTCGGATATCGGGAGGGGGCGCATCGGGCCCGCGTCTGGCGCGGGCACCGGTGTCGGCGCGGGCACCGGTGTGGAGGGAAGCGCCGGTGCCGAGGGAGGCGTCGGCGATGGAGGCGTCAGCGGGGGAGGCGTCGGTGGTGCGGGCGGCGCGGGCGGTGCTGCGAGCGCCCGCCGGGGGCTCCGGGGGTCCCGGGGGCCGGGGAGCGGCCGGCCGGAGTCCGTGCCGTCCGCAGCGCCGGTGTCCGCCGTCCCCGGCCCACCCTCCGCCGCGCCGCGTACCGCCCTGTGCTCGGCCGTCACGGCCGGGCTGAGCTTGAAGGGGCCCGCCGGACCGAACCCCGGCGGCAGCGGCCCGAGTTGGTCGAAGACCTCGATCAGCTCGTCGTCGGGGCCCGGCTCGGGCAGCAGCTCGACGGCCGCGGCGAGGGCCTTGCGCGCCCCCGTCGCCGTACGGAACCGGGCCTGCGGGTCCGGTTGCAGCAGGGCGGCCACGACCTGCCACAGCGGTTCGGGGACGCCCTCGGGCGCACTCGGCGTGCCGTGCGCCGTGAAGTACTCCACGAGCGCCCTGGCATCCGGTTTGGCGCCCTGGATCAGGTACAGGGCGACCAGGCCGGTGGCGAACAGGTCGGCGGGGAAGTCGGGTTCCGCCCCCATCAGTTGCTCGGGGGCCAGGTAGCCGGGGGTGCCCACCACGAGGTCGGTCTCGGTCAGCCGCGGTTCGCCCAGCCGCATCGCGATGCCGAAGTCGGACAGCCGCAGCCGGGGGCGGCCGGTGCCGGTGGCCTCCAGCAGGACGTTGGCGGGCTTGATGTCGCGGTGCACGACCCCCTCCGTGTGCACGGCGGCCAGTCCCGAGAGCAACTGGTCGAGGAGGGTGCAGACGAACGCCGGGGGCAGGGGGCCGTAGTCCCCGACGAGGTGGACCAGCGAACCGCCGGTCACCAGGTCCATGGTGAACAGGACATGGTCGTCGTCGGCGGCCCAGCTGGCCGGGGCGAGCACATGGGGATGGTCGATGCGCAGCGCCTGTTCCCGTACGAACCGCAGCAGGGAGTGGGCGTCGCGCTGCCGCAGCACCTTGGCGGCCACATAGCGGCGCCGGCGGTGGTCCCAGGCGCGCCAGACCGCTCCGGCCCCACCGCGTCCGACCGGGTCGGCCAGCTCGTACCGGCCGGCGAAGACCTCACCCATGGCTGCGCGTCGCTCCTCCCCCTGCGGCTCCCCCCGTTGCCTGCCCCGCGCCGCGCGCCGCGACCCCTGCCGGGGGCGTCAGTTCTGGTGCGACTGGTAGTGCGCGACGGCGTCGGAGGTGCGTCCGGCGCCGTAGACCCGGAGGAACTCGGCCAGTTCGGGGTGGGAGGGGGCGAGGCTGTCCGCGGCCTCGATGATGTCGCCGGCGGCGGCGACCGAACGCAGCAGCGACTGGATCTCGCGGACCACCCGCCTGACGGTGGGCGCCCCCGAACCGTTCGTCGTGTGCGTGGTGTTGCTGAGCACCGAGCCCCCCTGCGACCTCTTGATCTCCTCCATGCGCTCGGTCGCCTCGGCCGCGCTGACGCTGCCGTCCGCCACCTGCCCCGACAGCTCCTGCAACAGCTGCACCCGCTGGACCACCGCCGGGTTGCCGATCTTCGCGCGCTGGCCGCTCATCAGCTGGGACAGCATCGGTGCGGACAGTCCGAGCACCCCCGCCAGCCGGGCCTGGTTGAGCCCGAGATCGTCTATGAGCTTACGGAAGAGTGCCCCCAACGGCTCCCCGTACCAGTTCCGCTGCAGTTCCCGCGCTCTTGCGGTCGCTTCCTGCTGTGCGGCGTCCATTGCGTCTCCCCATCGCTTCCCCAAGTACCGCGGTTCGCTGCCGCGAACCACGCGGAGCATCTTACGGAGCGTGGTCGTTCGCGGGGACCCCCAATCTTTTTGCGAGATCCGGGGGGTGACCCGGTACTCTGGTGTGCGGCACCTGACCGGCGGGCGACACCTCCGGCCGGATGCTCCTCTTCCGGGGGCCTTAGCTCAGTTGGTAGAGCGCTGTCTTTGCATGGCAGATGTCAGGGGTTCGACTCCCCTAGGCTCCACACTCAAAAACCCCTCCGACCTGCGGAAACGCGAGTCGGAGGGGTTTTTTCGAGGAGCTGCTGCCTGACCGCCACGGCGCACAGGGCTGAAGTGGTGTCACAAGCCTGTGGAAAAACCTGCGTCGGCCCTATGGGACGGGGCGTGGAGGGGTAGCGGCCGCCGCCGCGAACGGGGTCGACGCCACGAACGGGGCCGGGGCCGGGGGCGCGAC
>NZ_JBEYVW010000024.1:0-21036 GCF_040644175.1 Streptomyces sp. NPDC047017
CTGCAGGGGGGACCCTGTGGGAGAGTAGGACACCGCCGAACAATTCTTCGGGAAAACCCCGCATCGAAAGATGCGGGGTTTTTCTGCGTTCAGGGCGTGTTTAGGGAAGATACAGAGATTCAGGGGGGCTTGCGGCCCCCCTGGTCGGCAGGGGAATCAGAGGCGGCCTGCCGCTTTCAGGGACAGGTAGGCGTCCGCCAGAGCGGGGGCCAGGTCGTCCGGGGTCGCGTCCACCACCGTGACGCCCTGCCGGCGGAGTCGCTCCGCGGTGCGATGGCGTTCGCTCTGGGAGCGGGCCGCCGCCGCGGCCTCGTACACGGCCTCGGTGGTGCCGCGGGCCGCGGCCATCCCCGCCACCCGCGGATCGGCCACCGACGCCACGAGGACCGTATGGCGCTGGGTGAGCCGGGGCAGTACGGGCAGCAGGCCCTCCTCGACGGGGGCCGCGTCCAGGCCGGTGAGCAGGACGATCAACGAGCGGCGGGAAGCGGTGCGCAAGGCTGTGGCCGTCAGCCCACGGGCGTCCGTCTCGACGAGTTCCGGTTCCAGGGTGGCCATTGCCTCGACCAGGGACGGCAGCAGTTGGCTCGCGGCGCGGCCCTGGACGAGGGTGCGGACGCGGCGGTCGTAGGCGAGCAGGTCCACGCGGTCGCCGGCGCGGGAGGCGAGCGCCGCCAGGAGCAGCGCGGCGTCCATCGCGGCGTCCAGGCGCGGTGCGTCGCCCACCCGGCCCGCGGAGGTGCGGCCCGTGTCCAGGACCAGCAGGATGTGCCGGTTGCGTTCGGGGCGCCAGGTGCGTACGGCGACGGCGGACTGGCGGGCGGTGGCGCGCCAGTCGATGGAGCGGGTGTCGTCGCCGGGGACGTACTCGCGCAGGCTGTCGAACTCCGTGCCCTCGCCGCGGGTGAGCACGCTGGTGCGGCCGTCGAGTTCGCGCAGCCGGGCGAGCTTGGACGGGAGGTGCTTGCGGCTGGTGAACGGCGGCAGGACGCGTACCGTCCAGGGGACCTGGTGGGTGCCCTGGCGGGAGAACAGGCCGAGGGGGCCGTAGGAGCGGATGGTGACGCGGTCCGCCCGGCGGTCGCCGCGGCGGATGGGGCGCAGGCGGGTGGTCACCCGGCGGCGTTCCCCGGCCGGGACCGTCACCCGGTGGCGGGAGGCCGCCGTCTCCGTGCCGGGCTGCCAGCTGCTGGGCGGCCAGGCGTCGCGGACGCTGCCGCGCAGCAGGCGGCCGGAGGGGTTGGTGACGGTGAGGGTGACGTCGGCGGTCTCGCCGAGGCGCACGGAGGTGTCGCCGGAGCGGGTCAGGCCGAGCCGGCGTACGGGTGCGGCGAGGGCGTAGTCGCAGGCGCAGGCGACGGCCAGCGGGGCGTTCACGGCGAGGATGCCCGGCCAGCCGGCGTCCCAGATGCCGACCGGGAGGGAGCCGAGGGCCGCCAGGAGGGCGGCGCGTCCGGTGAGGGCCATCAGCGGGGGACCGGGACGTGGGCGAGGATCGCGTTGATCACCGAGTCGGCGGTGACGCCTTCCATCTCGGCCTCCGGGCGCAGGTGGAGGCGGTGGCGCAGGGTGGGCAGGGCGAGGGCCTTGACGTCGTCGGGGATGACGTAGTCGCGGCCGGTCAGCCAGGCCCAGGCGCGGGAGGTCGCCAGCAGGGCGGTCGCCCCGCGCGGGGAGACGCCCAGCGAGAGGGACGGGGATTCGCGGGTGGCGCGGCAGAGGTCGACGACGTAGGCGGCGATCTCGGGGGAGACGGTGGTCTTGGCGATCGCGGCGCGGGCCGCGTCGAGGTCGGCGCGGCCGGCCACGGGGCGTACGCCGGCGGCGCGCAGGTCGCGCGGGTCGAAGCCGGCGGCGTGCCGGGTGAGGACGTCGATCTCGTCCTGCCGGGAGGGCAGCGGGATGGTCAGCTTCAGGAGGAAGCGGTCCAGCTGGGCTTCCGGCAGGGGGTAGGTGCCCTCGTACTCGACCGGGTTCTGGGTGGCGATGACGAGGAACGGGTCGGGGAGCGGGCGCGGGGTGCCGTCGACGGTGACCTGCCGTTCCTCCATGGCTTCGAGGAGCGACGACTGGGTCTTCGGCGGGGTGCGGTTGATCTCGTCGGCGAGGACGAGGTGGGTGAAGACCGGGCCGGGCTGGAAGGAGAACTCGGCGGTGCGGGCGTCGTAGACGAGGGAGCCGGTGACGTCGCTGGGCATGAGGTCGGGCGTGAACTGGACGCGTTTGGTGTCGAGTTCGAGCGCGGCGGCGAGGGTGCGGACCAGGAGTGTCTTGGCGACGCCGGGGACGCCTTCGAGCAGGACGTGGCCGCGGCACAGCAGGGCGACGACGAGACCGGTCACGGCGGGGTCCTGGCCGACCACGGCCTTGGCGATCTCGGCGCGCAGGGCTTCCAGGGCGGAGCGGGCGGCGTCCGCGGCCTCGGGGTGCCCGGCGTTGTCAGTGGTCGGGTCCATCATGGACGGCGTACCTCTCTTTCGAGGGCGTCGAGTCGGTCGGCGAGGGAGACGAGGGCCGCGTCGTCGCCGGGCGGCGGGCCGAAGAGGAGGTCGTGCGGGGCCTGTCCGGCGCCGTCGAGGCGGCTGGACAGGGCGGGCAGCAGGGTCTCGGGCGAGTGCGCCTGGGTGGCGGGGACGCCGACGAGGGGAGCGAGGCGGGTGCGGGTGGCGGAGCGGAGAGCGGCGGCGGCGCGGTCGCGGGCGTTCACCTTGCGGTAGAGGCGGGCGCGGCCTTCGGTGGTCTCGGAGGCGCGGATCGCGACGGGGAGTTTCTCGGGCACCAGGGGGCCGAACCGGCGTGCCCGCCACAGGGCGGCGAGGGCGGCGGCGACGAAGAGTTGCAGGGTGCCCCAGAGCCAGCCGGAGGGGAGCAGGTCGAAGAAGCCGCGCTCGCCCGTGCCGGTGGTGGCCGGGGTGTCGGTGAGCGAGGGGAGGTACCAGACCAGATGGGTGCGGGAGCCGAGGAGTTGGAGGGCGAGGGAGGCGTTGCCCTCCTGGTCGAGGCGGTCGTTGTAGAGGATGCCGGGCGAGCCGAGGAGGACGGTGTCGCCGCCGTCGCGCTGCGGGACGCGCACGAGGGTGGGCAGGCCGTCGCTGGGGTAGCAGGAGTCGGCGCCGGGGGCGGTGGTCGAGTAGCGGACGCCGTCGCCGGTCTGCGCGGTGCCCGCGCGGCGGGCGGCGGGCAGGGCGCAGGCGGGGGCGACGGTGGCGTCGAAGCCGGGGGCCGGGTCGGCGGTGACGCCGGGGGCCAGGCGGCCGAGGGACGGGCTGTCCGGGGCGACGAGGACGGTGCGTCCGCCGGAGGCGGCGGTCGCCGCGCGCAGCCGGGACTGCTGACCGGGTGTCAGCAGGTCGGGTGCGGCGACCAGCAGGGTGGTGTCGGGGCCGGCCGCGGCGCGCGCCTGGTCGAGGGTGGTGACCACGCGCGTGGACACGCCCTGGTCGGCGAGGAGGGCGGCGACGGCGTGGCTGCCGTAGGCGTCGGCGGAGCGCGGGTCGAGGCGGCCGTGCCGGTCGCCGGAGCGGAGCGCGGCGATGGCGACGGCCGCGGCCATGAGCAGCAGCAGGGCGAGCAGGATGCCCCGCGTGCGGGTCCAGACCTGACGGGCGGTCGGCGTGGCGGAGGTGGTGGGGAGGGTGGCCTCGGTGGTCATCCGGCGGCTCCCTGGCGGCCGGCGCGGGCTGTGCTCGTACTGCGGTCGCTGTTGCTGTCGTTGTCGTCGCTGGTGTCGTCGCTGAGCCGGGGCTTGGTGCGGTCCAGGTCGCTGTCGAGTGCGGCGATGCGCTGGTACGCCTGTTCGGTGGCCTGGCGTCCGCCGTATGTGACGTCATCGAAGTCGCGGGCGGCGGTGTGCAGTCGGTCGCGGTGGGCGGGCAGGGCGCGGCCGGCTTCGGCGGCGGCCTCGTCGGCGGTGCGGCCGGGGCGTATGTCGAGGAGGGCGCGTTCCTCCAGGGCGCGGACGACGGCGCGCATGCGTTCCTGGACGGCCTGGTTCCAGTGGCCCTGGGCGGCGTGGGCCTCGGCGGCGGCGCGGTGCTGGGCGGCGCTGCGGGGGCGGTCGTCGAACAGGGCGGGGGCGGAGACGGGTTCGCGGCGCGGGGCGCCGAGGCGCCACCACAGGGCGCCGAGTACCGCGAGGACGGCGGCGATGACGACGACGAGGCCGACGGTCCCGCCGGGGGTCGCGGCCGAGGCGGAGCCGAAGAGTTTGTCGAGCCAGTCCCAGAAGTGGTCCAGGACGCGTTGCAGCAGGCCGGGGTCGTTCTCGTGGTACATCCGCTTGGACAGCTCGCGCCGGGCCGCCTCCCGCGCGGGATCGCGGGGGACGGTGACCGGTGGGCCGCCGCCCGGGCCCGGCTGGGCGAGGGCGGCCGTGCGGCCGGCGCGCAGCAGGACCCGCAGGGCGGCGTCCGTGTGGTCTCCCGCGCGCGGGAGCGCGGGCGGTGCGGTGAGAACTCCCCCCGGCAGGCTCACGGCATCAGCTCCCCGAGGCGGGGGTGCCGGGGGTCTGGCCCTGGACCCCGGCGGCGCGGGCGAGTTCGATGTCGAGGCCCTCGCGGCGGATGCGCTGGTCGATGTAGAGGAGCACGGTGACACCGGCCGAGATGGGCAGCGTGATCATGGAGCCGATCACCGCTCCGATCCCGGAGATGATCAGGTACGTCCATCCCGGGTCGGCGCTGCCGTCCAGCAGGCCGGCGAAGCCGCCGTCGTTGAACGCCGCGGCGACGAGGCCGAAGGGGATGCCGATGACCGCCGAGACGATGGCCACGATGAGCACGGCGAGCAGCTGGATGCCGAAGATCCGCCACCAGGAGTCGCGGACCAGCTTGGCCGAGCGGCCCATCGCCTTCTTGATGCCCTGCTTCTCCAGCATGAGCGCGGGCGAGGCGAGGCAGAAGCGGATCGCCAGCCAGAGGGCGACCACGGCGGTGCCCAGGATGCCGAGGAAGGCGACCGCGGCGCCCGCGATGGGCGATCCGGCGGCGCCGATGACGATGCCGGGCACGAGGCCCACGGCGAAGACGCCCAGGCAGATGACGAGCAGCAGCAGGATCAGGCCGAACAGCCTGAGCACCTGGGGGCGGGCGTCGCGCCAGGCCTCGCCGAGGGTGACCGGCTTGCCGAGTACGGCGCGGCTGGTGACCGTCGTGAGCAGCGCGGTGGCCAGGACGGTGCCCACGGTGGTGACCACGAAGAGGATGCCCGAGCCGAACATGGTGTCGCGCATGGCGCGCAGCAGCTCGCCCGGGGTGGCGTGCGAGTTGTCGAGCGCGTTGCCGCGGACGCTGCCGTCCAGCGCCAGGCGCTGGACGAGGATGCTGATGACCTGGGTGACGACGGCGACGGCCAGGGAGATGCCGAGCACGGTGCGCCAGTGGGCGCGCATGGTGGACACCGCGCCGTCGAGGATCTCGCCGAGGCCGAGCGGGCGCAGCGGGATCACGCCGGGCTTGGCCGCCGGGGGCGGGCCGCCCCAGCCGGCTCCCCAGGCGCCGGGCCGGTGGCCTCCGGGGCCGCCCCAGCCGGGGCCGCCGTAACCGCCCGGGCCGCCGGGACCGCCGTACCCGTAGCCTCCGGGGCCGCCGTAGCCGCCCTGGGCGGGCGGCCGGGCGCCCCAGCCGGGGCCCGGCGGGGGTGGTGGCGGGGTCGGGCCGGAGGCGCGGCCGGGCGGGGAGCCCGCGGGCGCGGACCACTGGCCCGGTGGCGGCTGCTCCTTGGACCACTTCACGCCGGGACCCTGCGGCTGTGCGCCCGGCCTCTCCGCGGGCTGCGCGGGCTGGGCCGGCTGCTGCGCGGGGTCGGGGCGGCCGGCGGCGTCGGGGGACCCGGACGCGCCGGAGTCCTGCCCGTCGGACGGGGCGGATCCGGGCGAGGCCCAGCCCGGAGTGTCGTTCATCGTCGCTCCTTCATGGTGCCCGTCCGCAGGCGCGGCGGCAGGTCGGCTGCCATCGTGCCATGGGCAGGTGTTCGGATGACCTGCCGCGGTACGGGCCGGACGCCCTTCCATGGGCGGCGGGTTACGGGGAACACTGTCGGCATGGCTGATCAGTACGCGCAGACCCGTGAGGACAACCAGCCGGCGGGGACTCCGGTCATCCGCTGGGAGGAACCGCCCGAGGGCCCGGTGCTCATCCTCCTCGACCAGACGCGACTGCCCGCCGAGGAGGTCGAGCTGGTGTGCACGGACGCCCCCGCGCTGGTGGAGGCGATCCGGTCGCTGGCCGTGCGCGGGGCACCGCTGCTCGGCATCGCCGGGGCGTACGGCGTCGCGCTCGCCGCCGCGCGGGGCTTCGACGTGGACGACGCGGCCGCCGCCCTCGAAGGCGCCCGGCCCACCGCGGTCAACCTCTCCGTCGGCGTGCGCCGGGCGCGGGCCGCGTACCAGGACGCGCTGGCCCGCACCGGCGACGCCCGGCAGGCCGCCCCGGCGGCGCTGGCCGCCGCGCGGCAGCTGCACCTGGAGGACGCCCGGGCCAGCGCCCGGATGGCCGAGCACGGGCTGGCGCTGCTGGACGAGCTGCTGCCCGGCGGCGGGCACCGGATCCTCACCCACTGCAACACCGGGTCGCTGGTGTCGGGCGGGGAGGGCACGGCGTTCGCGGTGGCGCTCGCCGCGCACCGCGCGGGGCGGCTGCGCCGGCTGTGGGTGGACGAGACCCGCCCGCTGCTCCAGGGCGCCCGCCTGACGGCGTACGAGGCGGCCCGCAACGACCTGGCGTACACGCTGCTCACCGACAACGCGGCGGGTTCCCTGTTCGCGGCGGGCGAGGTGGACGCGGTGCTGATCGGCGCGGACCGCATCGCGGCCGACGGCTCGGTGGCGAACAAGGTGGGCAGCTACCCGCTCGCGGTGCTCGCCCGCTACCACCATGTGCCGTTCGTCGTGGTGGCCCCGGTGACGACGGTGGACGCGCGCACCCCGGACGGGTCGGCCATCGAGGTCGAGCAGCGCCCCGGGTACGAGGTGACCGAGCTGATCGCCCCCCAGATCCCGGTGACGGGGGCCGGCGGCGGCATCCCGGTCGCTCCGCTGGGCACCCAGGCGTACAACCCGGCGTTCGACGTGACCCCGCCCGAACTGGTGACCGCGATCGTCACCGAGGAGGGCACGGTCTCGCCGGTGACCGCCAAGGGGCTCGCCGAGCTGTGCGCGCGGTCGCGGCCGGCGGCGGACGGGTAGTCCCGGGCCCTCCCGTTCTCCGGCGCGGGCAGACAGTGACGGTCCCGTACGACTATCGTCACAGGCCAGTGAGCTGCCTCACCTGGATCTTCGCAGCCGTTACGAGAATGGGATGATGTCGTTTATGAAGGGACGAGTCCTTGTCGTCGACGACGACACCGCACTGGCCGAGATGCTCGGGATCGTGCTGCGTGGTGAGGGTTTCGAGCCGTCGTTCGTGGCCGACGGCGACAAGGCGCTGGCCGCTTTCCGGGAGGCGAAGCCGGATCTGGTGCTGCTGGACCTGATGCTGCCCGGCCGGGACGGCATCGAGGTGTGCCGCCTGATCAGGGCGGAGTCCGGCGTGCCGATCGTGATGCTGACGGCCAAGAGCGACACCGTCGATGTGGTCGTGGGCCTGGAGTCCGGCGCCGACGACTACATCGTGAAGCCGTTCAAGCCGAAGGAGCTGGTCGCCCGTATCCGGGCCCGGCTGCGCAGGTCGGAGGAGCCCGCGCCGGAGCAGCTCGCCATCGGTGACCTGGTCATCGACGTGGCCGGGCACTCCGTGAAGCGGGACGGGCACTCCATCGCGCTGACGCCGCTGGAGTTCGACCTGCTGGTCGCGCTCGCCCGCAAGCCGTGGCAGGTGTTCACCCGCGAGGTGCTCCTGGAGCAGGTGTGGGGCTACCGCCACGCGGCGGACACGCGCCTGGTGAATGTGCATGTGCAGCGGCTGCGGTCCAAGGTCGAGAAGGACCCGGAGAAGCCGGAGATCGTGGTCACCGTCCGCGGTGTCGGCTACAAGGCCGGACCGAGCTGACATGTCCGGGGACAGCGCCGCTTCGGCGCCCGGACGGTCCGGGTCCCGCGCGGGGCGGCGTGTCGGCCGGACGAGCGCGGGTTCCCGCTGGGCACGCCTGCTGGAGGGCGGGCTGCTGAACGGCGGCGTGCAGGGCAGTCCGGTCCTGCGGCTGCTGCTGCGCTGGGTGCGCCGGCCGCTGCTGCCCGTGATGCGGCTGTGGCGGCGCAACATCCAGCTCAAGGTGGTCGCCACCACGCTGCTGATGTCCCTGGGCGTCGTCCTGCTGCTCGGCTTCGTCGTCATCGGGCAGGTGCGCAACGGGCTGCTCGACGCCAAGGTGCGGGCCTCGCAGAGCCAGGCCACCGGCGGGTTCGCGGTGGCCAAGCAGCGGGCCGACGAGGCCGCGAGCGGCACCAGCGACGACGGCACGACCACCGCCCCGGGCAACGGGCACTCCTCCCAGAACGTCATCTCGTGGATGAGCGAGCTGGTGTCGTCGCTCTCCAGCGGCGGCCAAGGCGCCTTCGACGTCGTCACCCTGCCCGCGGGCGAGGACAGCGCGGCCGGGCGCGGCCCGCGCGCCTCCGGGCAGGTGGACCCGACCGGGAGCGTCCCCGAGGCCCTGCGGGCGCGGATCAACGGCAGCACGACCGCCGCCCAGAGCTACACCCGGATCATCTACAAGGACACCGACAAGGACCCCCAGTCCGCCCTGGTCATCGGCAAGCAGGTCAACGACCCCAACGGTGACCCGTACCAGCTGTACTACCTCTTCCCGCTCAGCCAGGAGGAGAAGTCGCTGAGCCTGGTGAAGGGCACGCTGGCGACGGCCGGCCTCTTCGTCGTCGTCCTGCTGGGGGCGATCGCCTGGCTGGTGGTGCGCCAGGTCGTCACGCCGGTGCGGATGGCCGCCGGGATCGCCGAGCGGCTCTCGGCCGGCCGGCTCCAGGAGCGGATGAAGGTCACCGGCGAGGACGACATCGCGCGCCTGGGCGAGGCGTTCAACAAGATGGCGCAGAACCTCCAGCTGAAGATCAACCAGCTGGAGGACCTGTCGCGGATGCAGCGCCGGTTCGTCTCCGACGTCTCGCACGAGCTGCGCACGCCGCTGACGACCGTGCGGATGGCCGCCGACGTCATCCACGAGGCCCGCGAGGACTTCGACCCGGTCACCGCCCGTTCGGCGGAACTCCTCCTCGACCAGGTCGACCGGTTCGAGTCGCTGCTGGCGGACCTGCTGGAGATCAGCCGCTTCGACGCGGGCGCGGCGGCGCTGGACGCCGACGCCATCGACCTGCGGGAGGTGGTACGGCGGGTGGTCAGCGGGGCCGAGCCGCTCGCCGAGCGCAAAGGCACCCTGATACGCGTCGTCGGCGACCAGCAGCCGGTGGTCGCCGAGGCCGACGCGCGGCGCGTGGAGCGCGTGCTGCGCAATCTGGTCGTCAACGCCGTCGAGCACGGTGAGGGCCGGGACGTCGTGGTCAAGCTCGCCGCGGCGGGCGGCGCGGTCGCGGTCGCGGTGCGCGACTACGGCGTCGGGCTCAAGCCGGGCGAGGCGACCCGGGTCTTCAGCCGCTTCTGGCGCGCCGACCCGGCACGCGCGCGTACCACCGGGGGGACGGGCCTCGGGCTGTCGATCGCCCTGGAGGACGCCCGGCTGCACGGCGGCTGGCTGCAGGCGTGGGGCGAGCCGGGCGGCGGTTCGCAGTTCCGGCTGACGCTGCCGAGGACCGCGGACGAGCCGCTGCGGGGCTCGCCGATACCGCTGGAGCCCAAGGACTCGCGGCGCAACCGCGGAGTCGACGGCTCCGGCACGCCGCGGGACGGTGCCAAGCGGGCCACGGTGCCCGTGCAGGCGACCGGTGAGCGCACCGCGATGCCGGGCCGTGACGGCAGGGACCCGATAGCCTCCCGGCCGGCCGCGGCGACCGCCACGGCCGACCCGACCGCGCTGCCCGGCAACGGCGCGCGCGTGGTGCCCCGGCCCGCCTCGGGCGGACGCCGGCCGGACACCGCGCCCGCCGGGGACCCCCCGGCGCACGATGGCGCACGGCCGGCGGATCTCGGGGCGCACGAGGGTGCGGGTGCCGGGGACGCGGCGGATTCAGGGACGTACGGGAGCGCCGGTGCAGCCGATTCGGGGGCGTGCGAGGGCGGGGGTCCGGTGGGTCCGGAGGGGGCCGGGGCGCGGGGCGTGAAGGAGCAAGGGGAGGCATTTCGTGGGCGCTGACCGCGAGGGGGGCGCGCGGCGACGGCCGATGCGCGCGGTGGCGTACGCCGCCTGGGGGGTCGTCCTGCTGGCGGGGTGCGCCTCGATGCCCGACAGCGGGGACGTACGGAACGTGGAGTCCACCCCGCGCCAGGACACCGAGGTCCGGGTGTTCGCCATGCCGCCCCGGGAGGACGCTCCGCCGTCGGAGATCGTGCAGGGCTTCCTTGAGGCGCTGACCAGCGACGATCCGCAGTACGCGACGGCACGCCAGTACCTGACCGCGGCGGCCTCGCGGCAGTGGCGGCCGGAGCAGTCCACGACCGTGCTCGCCAACGGACCGGACATCGAGGTCGACCGCGCGACGGCGCACGAGGACACCGGCGAGTACGCGTACACCCTGACCGGCAGCAAGGTGGCCCGGGTGGACGCGCAGCAGTCGTACACGCCGCTCGCCGGCCGCTACAACCAGCCGGTGCACCTGATCCGGGACCGCAAGTCCGGGCAGTGGCGCATCGACGTGCTGCCGCAGGGCGTGCTCATGGGGCAGTCGGACTTCCAGCGCAACTACCTCTCCGTCAACAAGTACTACTTCGCCTCCGACACCCGGGCGCGGGCGGGCGAGCCGGCGACGGCCGTCGCCGATCCCGTCTATGTGCGCCGGCGGGTGGACGCGATGACGCAGATGGTGCGGTCCGTGCTCAGCGGGCCCACGAGCTGGCTCCGGCCGGTGGTCAGCTCCACCTTCCCGGCCGGTACGGCACTGCCGGCGGGCGTGTCCGCGCTGGCGCCCGACGACCAGAACAGGCTGACCGTGCCGCTGAACGAGAAGGCGGCCGGCGTGGGGACCGGGAAGTGCTGGGAGATGGCGGCGCAGCTGCTGTTCACGGCGCAGAACCTGACGCCGACGGTGGAGACGGTGGCGTTGCAGACCGCGCACGGCAGGACGCTGTGCACGCTCGGCGCGGACCGGGCCCGGACCGTCGCCACGCACGGGTCGGCGAAGCGGCCCGAGTACCTGTACTTCCTCGACGACCGGCACCGGCTGGTGCGGATCGCCGGCGCCAGTGCCGGGACGGAGGCCGAACCGGTGCCGGGCGCGCTGGGCGAGGGCGTCCAGAAGCTGTACTCGGCCGCGGTGTCCTGGGACGAGCGCACCGTCGCCGGGGTCGGTTACGACCGGCGGACGCTGTTCGTCGAGCAGCCGGCCGCGGGCGGCACGCTGGGCGCCCCGGTGCTGCAGAGCCAGGGGAAGACCGAGGACGACCGGCTGACCGCGCCGAGCTGGGACGCGCGCGGCGATCTGTGGGTGGCCGACCGCGACCCGGCCCGGCCGCGCCTGATGGTGCTGGAGCACGGCACCGGCCGGCCGCTGGACGTGGCCGCGCCCGGCCTCGACGGGCGCGTCGACGCGGTGCGGGTGGCCGCGGACGGGGTGCGGATGGCGCTGGTCGTGGAGCGCGGGAACGGCACCAGGACGCTGCTCGTCGGGCGGATCGAACGCGACAGCCAGGGCGGGGACGGGCCGCGGGTGTCGCTGGCCGGGCTGCGGTCCGCGGCGCCCGAGCTGGAGGACGTCACCGCGATGTCGTGGGCGGGCGACAGCCGGCTCGTGGTCGCCGGGCGCGAGCAGGGGGGCGTGCAGGCGATGCGGTACGTCCAGGTGGACGGCTCCACTCCGGAGGGGCCCTCGCCGGCCGCGCTCACGGGCGTGCAGTCGATCGCCGCGTCCGAGGACGAGCGGCTGCCGCTCGTGGCGTACTCGACGGACGGGATCGTCCGGATGTCGTCCGGGTCGCAGTGGCAGAAGGTGGTCAAGGACGGGTCGGCGCCGGTCTATCCCGGCTGAGCGGCACGCCGTGTCACTCGTGTGAGTGAAGCTCCGGTCGCCTCGGGAGAGGTTGTCCACAGGCTGCCGCCGCCCGTTGTCCACAGGGGTGGCCGAGGCCGGTTGGCGTGGGCACAGTGGAGCCATGCGCGGGTGGTGGCGGGACTTCACCGACCTGGTACTGCCGGCCGAGTGCGGAGGCTGCGGCAGGCCGCGCACGGTGCTCTGTCCCCGGTGCCGTGCCGTCCTCAGCGGGTCCGCGCCGCGCCGGGTGCGACCGGTGCCGGAGCCGTCCGGCCTGCCGGCCGTGCACGCGGCGGCCCCGTACGCCGACGAGGTCCGGGCCGCTCTCCTCGCCCACAAGGAGCGCGGCGCGCTGGCCCTGGCGGGTCCGCTGGGCGCGGCCCTGGCGGGCGCCGTGCGGGCGGGACTGACGAGCGAGCGTGCGCGGGGGAGGTGGTCGGGGCGGACGGTGCTGCTGGTGCCCGTGCCGTCCGCGCGCGTCGCCGTGCGGGCCCGCGGCCACGATCCGGTGCGGCGGATCGCGTTCGCGGCGGCGGGCGAACTGCGCAGGACCGGTACACCGGCGCGGGTGCTCGCCGTGCTGCGGCAGCGGCGCGCGGTGGCCGACCAGTCGGGGCTGGGCTCCCGGGAGCGGCTGGCGAACCTCGCCGGCGCGCTCCGGGTGACCCCGGGCGGTGTCCGGCTGCTGCGGGACGGGCCGGTCGTGCTGGTCGACGACCTGATGACGACGGGTGCCTCGCTCGGGGAGGCGGCGCGCGCGGTGACTTCGGCCGTGTACGCGGCGCCGGTCCGGGAAGGGATGGGGGAACGGAAGCCGGGACAGCGGCGGAAGGAGGGGAACCCGGTGTATGTCCCATCGGAATTGACGGGGGAGTTCGGCGCGGGTGACGTGATCTGTGCGGCCGTCGTCGCGGCGTCACCGGATTCCTTCGAGATAAACCGGAACTGACTCTGAACTTGCGTCGTTGCAGGTAATGAGGGGAGTAATTCACCTGAACGGAGGTACGCCGTAGTAGAGGGTGACGTCATCCGTCCGGGCGAGATATGTTCGGGTTGTGAGGGAAAGGCGGAGGCCCTTCCCGTCATATCCGAATGCCGTGCCGAGGGTTCGCGTGTTTTCCGCAATCACCCGCACGGCAGGGTGGAGATCTCGCCCACGGGGAAGGGGAGGTGGACGTCACCGAGTCCGAGGTTCCGGACTGACCGGAACCGAGTGCGAAAGGGAGACGCTCCGCCGGTGAGCGGAGCGATCCGGGAACGGAGTTCTGCGTGGACATCGTCGTCAAGGGCCGCAAGACCGAGGTGCCCGAGCGGTTCCGCAAGCACGTGGCCGACAAGCTGAACCTGGAGAAGATCCAGAAGCTCGATGGCAAGGTGATGAGCCTCGACGTCGAGGTGTCCAAGGAGCCCAACCCCCGACAGGCCGACCGTTGCGACCGGGTGGAGATCACGCTCCGCTCCCGCGGTCCGGTGATCCGGGCGGAGGCGGCGGCCAGCGATCCGTACGCGGCACTCGACCTGGCCGCGGAGAAGCTGGGGGCCCGGCTGCGCAAGCAGCACGACAAGCGTTTCTCCCGCCGGGGCGCGCGCCGCATCCCGGCGTCCGAGGTCGCCGACCACGTGCCGGGCGCGGCCGCGCTGAACGCCGAGGGGCTGACCGTCGCGGACGAGGAAGCGGGCCGGGTGCCCACGAAGAAGGTCGGTTCGCTGGAGGTGCAGGGGGACGGGCCCCTTGTCGTCCGCGAGAAGACCCACGTCGCCTCACCGATGACCCTCGACCAGGCGCTCTACGAGATGGAGCTGGTCGGGCACGACTTCTACCTGTTCGTCGACTCCGAGACCAAGGAGCCGAGCGTCGTCTACCGGCGGCACGCCTACGACTACGGCGTGATCCACCTGCGGACGGACACCATGGTGGCTCAGGAGAGTGCCCCTGACGCCGGCGGCACCCTGGGCGGCTGATCCGCCCGGCCGACCGTCGAGCCGGTGCCCCTGGAGCGCGCGGTGCGCCCCCAGGGGCACCGGTGTGCGCCCCCTTCGTGCACCGCTTGGTCACCGTGGTGTCGGCCGGACATGGAATCATGGCCGCAACGCGCCCAACCGCTGGGCCGTTGCCTTGGGTTGGCCACGGCATCGCACACCGGGCCACAGCCTCCGGGGGAGGAACAACGATGACGGACAGCTTCGGACCGCTGCGTGACGCGGAGACCGGTCACGACGCCGTCGGCATGGGTCCGGAGGCGGGTACGTCCCGAGCGGAGCCGATCAGGGTCCTGGTCGTGGACGACCACGCCCTGTTCCGCCGCGGCCTGGAGATCGTGCTCGCCGCGGAGGAGGACATCCAGGTCGTCGGGGAGGCGGGGGACGGCGCCGAGGCCGTCGACAAGGCCGCCGACCTGCTGCCCGACATCGTGCTGATGGACGTACGGATGCCCCGGCGCGGCGGGATCGAGGCGTGCACCTCCATCAAGGAGGTCGCGCCCAGCGCGAAGATCATCATGCTGACGATCAGCGACGAGGAGGCCGACCTCTACGACGCGATCAAGGCGGGGGCGACCGGCTACCTGCTCAAGGAGATCTCCACCGACGAGGTGGCCACCGCCATCCGCGCGGTGGCCGACGGCCAGTCGCAGATCAGCCCGTCCATGGCGTCCAAGCTGCTCACCGAGTTCAAGTCGATGATCCAGCGCACCGACGAGCGCCGCCTGGTCCCCGCGCCCCGGCTGACCGACCGGGAGCTGGAGGTCCTCAAGCTGGTGGCCACGGGGATGAACAACCGGGACATCGCCAAGGAGCTGTTCATCTCCGAGAACACCGTGAAGAACCACGTCCGCAACATCCTGGAGAAGCTGCAGCTGCACTCCAGGATGGAGGCGGTGGTGTACGCGATGCGGGAGAAGATCCTGGAGATCCGCTGAGGACCTCCGGTCTTCTGATCTCGGCGGGGCCTCTCTGTGGGGCCTCCCTGCGGGGTCGGCCGGTGGTCAGGACAGCGCGTGGGCCAGTTCCCGGGTGAGGGGCTCGCGCAGGTCGGGGGCGTCCACCCGTTCGACCCGTACGTCCGTGCAGTCCACCCAGCTCGCCGCCTCGACGAGCGCCTGGGCGACGGCGGGCACGGACCCGGGGCCGTCCAGGGTGACCTGCCGGGCCACGAGAGTGCGGCCCTCGCGGGACGGGTCCACGCGGCCGACGAGGCGGCCCTGGGCGAGCACCGGCATGGCGAAGTAGCCGTACACGCGCTTGGGCTTCGGGACGTACGCCTCCAGGCGGTGGGTGAAGCCGAAGATCCGCTCGGTGCGCGCCCGGTCCCAGACCAGGGAGTCGAAGGGCGACAGCAGGGTGGTGCGGTGCCGGCCGCGCGGCGGTGCGAGCAGTGCCGCCGGGTCCGCCCAGGCGGGCTTTCCCCAGCCCTCGACCGTGACCGGGACCAGGCCCGATTCGGCGATCACCGCGTCGACCTGCTCGCCCTTGAGCCGGTGGTAGTCGGCGATGTCCGCGCGCGTGCCCACGCCCAGCGACTGGCCGGCCAGCCGGACCAGGCGGCGCAGGCACTCGGTGTCGTCCAGCTCGTCGTGCAGCAGGTGGGCGGGGACGGCGCGCTCGGCCAGGTCGTACACCCGCTTCCAGCCGCGGCGCTCGACGCAGACCACCTCGCCGTACATCAGGGCGCGCTCGACGGCGACCTTGGTGCCGGACCAGTCCCACCACTCGCTGGTCCGCTTGGCACCGCCCAACTCGGTGGCCGTCAGCGGGCCTTCGGTGGTCAGCTGCTTGATCACCTGGTCGTACGTGCCGTCGGGCAGCGTGTGGTTCCAGTGCGGGCGGGCGCGGTAGGCGCGGCGGCGGAAGGCGAAGTGGGGCCACTCCTCGATGGGCAGCACGCACGCGGCGTGCGACCAGTACTCGAAGGCGTGGGTGTCCGTCCAGTAGGCGTCCTCGACCGTTCTGCGGCCCACCGCGCCGAGGCGGGCGTAGGGGATGAGTTCGTGGGAGCGGGCCAGGACCGAGATGGTGTCCAGCTGGACGGCGCCGAGGTGGCGCAGGACGCCGCGGACGCCGGACCGGCGGTCGGGGGCGCCGAGCAGGCCCTGGGCGCGCAGCGCGATACGGCGGGCATCGTCCGCCGAGAGGTCGGTGGTGGGACGCGGGACGGTCGTCATGCTCGGCACGATAGAGGCCCGCACTGACAGCCCGCCCCGACCTGCGGTTTCATCCGGCCGGTTCGGCGCGGGCGGGCAGGTAGGGCGCCGTCGAGGCCAGTTCCAGGTCGGAGGGGAGCAGGGACCCCACCCAGCAGTCCCGCCGCACCCCGTTGTTGTTGACCGCCGAGCGCAGGACGCCCTCGACGGTGAAGCCGGACCGTTCGGCCACCGCGCGGGAGGCGGTGTTGCCGACCTCGGCACGCCACTCCAGGCGGTCGACGGCGAGGTGGGTGAAGGACCAGCGGGAGGCGGCGCGGACGGCCTCGGTGGTGTAGCCGTTGCCGCGGTGCTCCTTGGTGGCCCAGAACCCGATCTCGGCCTGGCCCAGCGAGCGCATGGTGACGCCGAGCATGCCCACGAGGTCCCCGTCCTGCCCGGGCAGGAAGAGGCCGAAGGTGGCCATCGAACCGTCCGCCCAGCCGTCGGGGACCTGCTGCCGGGTGAAGCTGTGCGCGTGCTCGTACAGATAAGGGGAGGGGACGGTGGTCCAGCGCTGGATGTCGGGGTCCTGCGCGGCGGCGTACACCGCGTCGGTGTCCGCGGCGCCGACCGTGCGCAGGATCAGGCGGGCCGTGGTGAGCGTGACGGGTTCCATCGGCCGATTCTGCGGGGGACCCGCCCGGGGCGCCATCCTTTTCGCGGTCCGTGAGCGGGCGGTCACCCTTCGCGCAATTCCTCGGATGAACACGGCACCATCCCCGGTCCCCGTCCGTTGTTCCCGGTGAAGGCGACGCGAAGCAGTGTGGAGGAGTGCCCTCGCGGCAGGCCCTCCCGGCTGGGCGGGGTCCTCGCATACGATGGCCGTTGCTCAGTCAAGTCCAATGGAACCCCGACCGTCCCAGGCCCGACCGGCAAGGAGACCAACCCCCGTGTCCGTCCTCTCGAAGATCATGCGTGCAGGCGAAGGCAAGATCCTGCGCAGGCTGCACCGCATCGCGGGCCAGGTCAACTCCATCGAAGAGGACTTCGTCGACCTCTCCGACGCCGAGCTGCGGGCCCTGACCGATGAGTACAAGCAGCGGTACGCCGACGGCGAGAGCCTGGAGGACCTGCTGCCGGAGGCGTTCGCCACCGTGCGCGAGGCGGCCAAGCGCGTCCTGGGCCAGCGGCACTACGACGTGCAGATGATGGGCGGCGCCGCCCTGCACATGGGGTATGTCGCCGAGATGAAGACCGGTGAGGGCAAGACGCTGGTCGGCACCCTGCCCGCCTACCTCAACGCGCTCTCCGGCGACGGCGTCCACATCGTCACGGTCAACGACTACCTGGCCGAGCGCGACTCCGAGATGATGGGCCGCGTCCACAAGTTCCTGGGCCTGGACGTCGGCTGCATCCTCGCCAACATGACGCCGGCCCAGCGCCGCGAGCAGTACGCCTGCGACATCACCTACGGCACCAACAACGAGTTCGGCTTCGACTACCTGCGCGACAACATGGCCTGGTCGAAGGACGAACTGGTACAGCGCGGCCACAACTTCGCCATCGTCGACGAGGTCGACTCCATCCTGGTCGACGAGGCCCGCACCCCGCTGATCATCTCCGGCCCGGCCGACCAGGCCACCAAGTGGTACGGCGACTTCGCCAAGCTGGTCACCCGCCTGAAGAAGGGCGAGGCGGGCAACCCGCTCAAGGGCGTCGAGGAGACCGGCGACTACGACGTCGACGAGAAGAAGCGCACGGTCGCCATCCACGAGGCCGGTGTCTCCAAGGTCGAGGACTGGCTGGGCATCGACAACCTCTACGAGTCGGTGAACACCCCGCTCGTCGGTTACCTGAACAACGCCATCAAGGCCAAGGAACTGTTCAAGAAGGACAAGGACTACGTCGTCATCGACGGCGAAGTCATGATCGTCGACGAGCACACCGGCCGTATCCTCGCCGGCCGCCGCTACAACGAGGGCATGCACCAGGCGATCGAGGCGAAGGAAGGGGTGGACATCAAGGACGAGAACCAGACGCTCGCCACGATCACCCTGCAGAACTTCTTCCGCCTCTACAACAAGCTCTCCGGCATGACCGGTACGGCGATGACCGAGGCCGCCGAGTTCCACCAGATCTACAAGCTCGGCGTGGTCCCCATCCCGACCAACCGGCCGATGGTCCGCAAGGACCAGTCCGACCTGATCTACCGCACCGAGGTCGCCAAGTTCGAGGCGGTCGTCGACGACATCGCCGAGAAGCACGAGAAGGGCCAGCCGATCCTGGTCGGCACCACCTCGGTCGAGAAGTCCGAGTACCTCTCGCAGCAGCTCAGCAAGCGCGGCATCCAGCACGAGGTGCTCAACGCCAAGCACCACGAGCGCGAGGCCACCATCGTCGCCCAGGCCGGCCGCAAGGGCGCCGTGACGGTGGCGACCAACATGGCCGGCCGAGGCACGGACATCAAGCTCGGCGGCAACCCCGAGGACCTGGCCGAGGCGGAGCTGCGCCAGCGCGGCCTCGACCCCGAGGAGCACATCGAGGAGTGGGCGCAGGCGCTGCCCGCCGCCCTGGAGAAGGCCGAGCAGGCCGTCAAGGCGGAGAAGGACGAGGTCGAGAAGCTCGGCGGCCTCTATGTGCTGGGCACCGAGCGGCACGAGTCGCGCCGTATCGACAACCAGCTGCGCGGCCGCTCCGGCCGCCAGGGCGACCCCGGCGAGTCCCGGTTCTACCTCTCCCTGGGCGATGACCTGATGCGCCTGTTCAAGGCCCAGATGGTCGAGCGCGTGATGTCGATGGCGAACGTCCCCGACGACGTGCCGATCGAGAACAAGATGGTCACCCGCGCGATCGCCTCCGCGCAGTCGCAGGTCGAGCAGCAGAACTTCGAGACCCGCAAGAACGTCCTGAAGTACGACGAGGTGCTCAACCGCCAGCGCGAGGTCATCTACGGCGAGCGGCGCCGCGTCCTGGAGGGCGAGGACCTGCACGAGCAGGTGCAGCACTTCATGGACGACACGATCGACGCCTACGTCCAGGCGGAGACCGCCGAGGGCTTCCCGGAGGACTGGGACCTCGACCGGCTGTGGGGCGCCTTCAAGCAGCTCTACCCGGTGAAGGTCACCGTCGAGGAGTTGGAGGAGGCGGCCGGCGACCGTGCGGGCCTGACGGCCGAGTTCATCGGCGACTCCATCAAGGACGACATCCACGAGCAGTACGAGGCGCGGGAGACGCAGCTCGGCTCGGAGATCATGCGTGAGCTGGAGCGCCGGGTCGTGCTGTCGGTCCTGGACCGCAAGTGGCGCGAGCACCTCTACGAGATGGACTACCTCCAGGAGGGCATCGGCCTGCGCGCGATGGCGCAGAAGGACCCGCTGGTCGAGTACCAGCGCGAGGGCTTCGACATGTTCTCCGCGATGATGGACGGCATCAAGGAGGAGTCCGTCGGCTACCTGTTCAACCTGGAGGTCCAGGTCGAGCAGCAGGTCGAGGAGGTCCCGGTGGAGGACGCGGCGCCGTCCCTGGAGAAGGCGCCGCAGGACGCGGTGCCGGCGCAGGCGGGTGCGCGTCCGGAGATCCGTGCGAAGGGGCTGGACGCGCCGCAGCGGCGTGACCTGCACTTCTCCGCGCCGACGGTGGATGGGGAGGGCGGTGTCGTCGAGGGCGAGTTCGCCAGCGACGACGAGCCGGTCCGCTCCGAGTCCGACGGCCTCACGCGCGCGGAGCGCCGCAAGCAGGCGAAGGCGGGCCGGCGCCGCAAGAAGTGAGGGCGGCTCCGCGGGGAGCGGCAGACCAGGAAGGGCCGGGCATCCAGGGGGTGCCCGGCCCTTCGGGCTTGCCCGGCCTCCGGCCCGCGGGTCGCCGGGCGGTGCTCGCCGCCGCCGCGCTAGCGGTGGTGGCGGTGACTCGTGGGTGGTGGGCCCTGGTACGTCCTTGGTGCCGTGGAGGGCCTTCAGGGGGGGCTGGGGCGCCGCCGTCGCCGGGGGGGCTCCACGGCTTCGGGCGGCGCCTGTGGGGCCCTGGACGACTCGCCGGGCGGACCTGCCGAGTGGCCGGGGCGCCCGGGAGGGGCGGCCCAGGCCGGCGCGGTCAGTCCTCCTCGTCGCCCCGCCGTCGGTCGCGCGGGCCGCCCAGTTCCACCGCTGTGCAGCGCCAGCGCAGGTCGCGGCCCTGTTCCAGGCGGAAGGCCATGGCGCGCAACTGGTCGCCGGCGCCGATACGGGCGAAGACCTCGAAGGCGCCGGGGCGGGGCTCGTAGTAGCCGATGTCGCGGACCACGGGACGGGTGCCGCGGGTGCGCAGCGGGCCGCGCTCGGCGAGCCGGGCCAGTTCGTCGTAGGCGCGGCCGGCGGTGTGCCGGAGCATCCAGTGCACGGGCCGTTCCCCGCTGAGCACGGCGAGGAGGCGCTCGGCGAAGAGGTCGGTGGTGAGCGGGACCGAGAAGACGGGTGAGGCGGTGGTGGGGGAGCTGCCGGTCTGGATCGGTGGGTGGGGGGTGGTGGACGCGGTGTGTGCTGGGCTCGTGCGGGCTGTGCGTGTTGTGCGTGCTGGGCCTGTGCGTGCTGGAGCTGCGCTCGCTGGGGCCGTGCGTGCGGGGGCCGTGCGCGCGGGGGCCGCGCCCGGCGGGGCTGTGCGGCGCGGGGCGCCCGGAGGCCGCCCACCGGCCGGCGTGCGGCCCCGGCTCGTCCCCGCACCCGCCGTACGGCCTTGGCTCGCGGCTGCCGTGCGATCCCGGCTCGTGCCTGTCGCGCCTGCCGTGCCTGTCGTGCCTGTCGTGCCTGCCGTGCCTGTCGTGCCTGTCGTGCCGTTTCGGCCGGTCCCTGCCGTACGGCTCTGGCTCGCCCCGGCCGGCCGGCCTTGGCCCGTGCCGGCCGTGCCGTCACGGTC